>DASXRA010000325.1:0-6767 GCA_036506855.1 Jatrophihabitantaceae bacterium | reverse complement strand
AACCGCTCCAACCAGATGGGCGGCCAGCCGATCCTGCAGAAGATGCCCGGTGCCGTGAAGTACGACGACATCCACCTCTCGCGCGGCAAGGTCGCCGACCCTGCCTTCTGGACGTGGATGAAGACCGTGCAGGAGGGCAAGATCGACCAGGCCCGCAAGGACGGCTCGGTGATCCTGTTCGACTACGCGCACGGTGAGGTCACCCGGTTCAACTTCTTCGGCGGATGGCCGCAGCGCGTCGAGATCGGCAAGCTGACCGCCGGCGCCGACTCCGTGCTGCTCGAGTCGGTCACCATCGCGATCGAGCGTCTCGAGGTGAAGTGATGAGCGCCGCGGTGCTTGATCCGGTGCGCACCGAGTTCTCGTTCACGCTGCCGGTGGGATACGTGGACGACGGCGGCGTGCGTCACCGGTCAGGGGTGATGCGCCTGGCGACCGCGCGCGACGAGATCCTGCCGCTACGCGACCCTCGTGTGCAGGACAACGAGGCCTATCTGACGGTGATCCTGCTGTCGCGCGTGATCACGTCGCTCGGCACCCTGTCGGCGATCAACCCCGGCGTCATCGAGGGAATGTTCGCTGCCGACCTCGCGATGCTCCAGGACCTCTACCGGCGGGTGAACGCCGAGGGGCACACCCGCGCGGCCGTTGCCTGCCCGTCCTGCTCGCACGAGTTCGCGGTGGACGTCTCCGGGGGCGGGCCGGGCGGTGCTCCGGCGGGGGAATCCTGACGTACGGCACCGAACGCCTGCTCGAGGAGGCGTCGTACGTCGCGTACCACTTCCACTGGCCACTGGCCGACATCCTCGACCTCGAGCATCCGCTACGGCGGGCCTTCATCGCACAGATCGGCCAGATCAACGAGCGGCTGGCATCGCCGGCCTCAGACGAGGAGTGGTGAGCGATGCGGTGGCCGTTTCGCCCGCCGCGGGTTGCTGCGGTCCCGCGACCCGCGTGGCGGGATCTCGCGCCTACGCCGCGCATCGCCACGGCGGCGCTGGGCAATGCGAGCGTCAGCGGTGGCTCGGCGTTCGTGCGCGAGTTGCCCAGCCGCTGGCATCAGCCGCCGGCGCTGCGCCCACTCGTGCATGACATCCGGCCGGACACGGTCGGCCTGCTCGCCGGGCTGGCGTCCGTCGTGCCTGGCCGGCTGACGCCCCGGCACTCGACGCCCGCCGACCTTCGCTGGCTCACCGCAGTGCCGACTCGGGGCACCGCTGCCTCCGCAGCACGGACGGGGACGTCCGCACTCGACACGCACCCCCGGGCGCCAGGCGATGTGCGGCCCCCGCTCGACGTTCAGCCGCCAGCTGACGTTCAGCCGGCGGTTGACGTTCAGCCCGCGCTACACGTCCAGCCCGCGCTGCACGTCCAGCCCGCGCTGCACGCGCAGCCCGCGCTGCACGCGCAACCCGAGCCGGCATCACTCGACGAGCAGCCGGGGAGTGCTAACCCGGCTCCATCCCCCGGTGAGCGGTTCGAGCGCCCACCCGCGCCGCGTGCGTCGCATCCTGAGCCGGAACAGGCTCCGGCTCCGGCGCGGGCGCCTGCGGCTGCGCTCCCGGTGATCCGCCGGCGCACGCGGCTCGGCGCGCCGATTCGACTGGACGAGGCAACTGTCGAGCGCGCGCAGGCGATCCCCGTCGTAAGCGCGCAGCCGACGCAGCAGACCGACATGCCCGAGCAGCGCGTGCCGACGCCCGACGCCCTGCCAGCCGACGCTCTGGGCGCTGATCCCCCGTCCGCTGATCCCCTGTCCGCCGACACCTCGCCAGCCGATGCCCCGGCAGTCGACGTCCCACAACCCGACGTCTCACAACCCGACGTCTCACAACCCGACGTCTTACAACCCGACGTCCCGCAACCCGAGGTCCCGCTTCCCGATGCCCCCCTGACCGAAGCTCTCGTGGCTGCCGAGGCGCCGACTGCCGAGGCGCCGCCGCCCCGAGCCGACCCCGGCATCCAGACCGTGCCGCTCATCGGCACGCGAACCCTCACCCGGCAGGTCGTCAGCCGCGTGACCGTGACCCGATCGGTCGCCACGGCAGCGCAACGCCAAGACGAACCGCTGCCCGCGCCGCAGGCACCGATGAGCGCGAGCACCCTGCCTGCCGCCTTCGTCGACGCACCAACCGCACCCAGCACACGAGCCCCTCTTGGCGTGCCCACCCCTCTCGGCAAACCCACCGCACCTACCTGGCCGGCCGCCGCGCCACCCCTCGGTCGACCGGTTGTCGCCGCGACCCCCCCGGCCGTGCCAGGCAGCCTGCCGAGACCGCCGGGCGAAGCGCCGGATCAACCGGCCGGCCCGGCAACTCGAAGCCCTGACTGGCCGGCACAGCCGCCGATGACCGCACCGCGAGCACCCGCTGCGCCGGCAGGCACACCGACCCCGCCGCGGGTCCCCGCGCTCGACGACGCCGGCGCGCTCGACCGACTCGCCGGACAGCTCTACGGGCGCCTGCGCGGGCAGCTGGCAGCCGAACTGCTCGTCGGGCGCGAACGCGCCTCGATGCTCACCGACCTGTGACGGGAGGAACCCTCGATGCCACAACACAAATCGCCCGCGCTGTCGTTACGGTTCGACGTGCGCATCGACGGCGTGCAGGTCGCGACGTTCACCGGATGCGCCGGCCTTGACGCGCAGTACGAGGCGTTCGAATGGCAGGAGGGCGGCGACAACGGCACGGTCGTGCGCCTGCCCGGCCGGCTGTCCTACGGGACGGTGAAGCTCAGCCGCGCGGTCGACTCGGACAGCGGGGCGCTCGCCGCTTGGTTCACCGAGCAGCAGCGGTCGCCGAAGCGGCGCGAGGTGACGATCGGGCTCTACGACGAGAACCGGGCCCGCATCACCAGCTGGAAGCTCGCCGGTGCCTGGCCGGTGCGGTACACGGGTCCGACGCTCAGTACGACGGCCGCAGGCGCCGTGGCTGTCGAGGTGCTCGAACTCGCCCACCAAGGATTCGCGACATGACCGCGCAGGCGATCGAGCGCGTCATGCTCACCGGCTCGGACGGCACCGACCTGGCGTGCCAGTTCAACCCCAGCGCGCTGACTCTGTCGAAGGGGACGACCTGGAACACGTCGCCGACGCGCGGCTCGTCCCGGCAACCGCGTCCGCAGTTCGTCGGGACGGGCCCGGAACTGCTCACGGCGTCGCTGCTCTTCGACGGGTTCGACACGGAGCGCAAGTCGAAGAAGTCGGTGGAACAGGCGATCGAGCAGCTGATCGACTGGACCTGCGTGCCTCCGTCCAGCTACGAGGGAGGCACTCCGCAGCCGCCCACGGTGACGTTCCGCTGGGGCACCGGGGTGAGCTTCGAGGGCTTCCTCAAGTCGGTGAACGCCCAGTACACGATGTTCGCCCCGGACGGGCGCCCGCTGCGCGCCACGGCCGACATCACGCTGCAGCGAGTGCCGGACGACCCGAAGCCCACCAACCCGACCTCGGGCGGCGCCACCGGTCGCAAGTCGGCCGTGCTCGGCGACGGCGACTCGCTCGCGTCCATCGCGTACCAGCACTACGGCGACCCGAACCTGTGGCGGGCGATCGCGATCGCCAACGGCGTCGACGACCCACGGCGAATCGCCACGGGAACGCGGCTGCTGGTACCGCCACGCGCCGAGGCGGTCACGGCCAGCGCTGCCGGAGGCCCGGATGCCTGACCGTCCGCGCCATGGCAGCCGCCCGCAGATCACCGTCGACGGGACGCCCCTGCCCGCCGAGATCGTCCCCGCACTGGCGCGCACGGTCGTCGACACGCACATCCACCTCCCGGACATGTTCGTGCTGCAGTTCCAGGACACGAACCGCGACATCCTCGACCGGGCGCGAATCCGCTTCGGCAGCCGCTTGGTCGTGAGCGCAACGGCCGACGGCGACGGGACGCAGGTCGCCGTTGTCACCGGCGAGGTCACTGCACTCGAACAGGAGACCGACAGCACGGGCACCTGGACCGTCGTGCGCGGGTACGACCCGACCCACCGGCTGTGCCGGGGACGCCGCACCCGCACTTTCGCCGACGCGACCGACGCGGAGATCGTCCGGCAGGTCTGCACCGCCGCAGGGCTCGAACTCGGCCGCGTCGACGACGACGGGACGGTCTACGAGCACGTCAGCCAGGTCAACCTCACCGACTGGGAGTTCCTGCGCGCGCGGGCCCACGAGACCGGCCACGAGCTCGCGGGCGTCGACGGCAAGCTGGAGTGGCGTGCGCCCAACGGCAGCACCGCCGCGCCCACCGGTCCGGACGACCTGGCATCGCCGACCGCACCGTACGAACTGTTGCTCGGACGCGACCTGCTGCGGCTCAAGCCGCGCGTCACCGCCGCGGAGCAGGTGGGCGAGGTGCATGTGCGCGGCTGGGACCCCGACCGCAAGCAGGCCGTCGTCGGCACCGCGCCGGCACAAGCCACGAGCGCGAGCGTCGGCGTCACGCCCGCCGCGCTCGCCTCGACGTTCGCCGCGGCCCCCTACGTCGTCGTCGATCGCCCCGTCACCAGCCAGAGCGCGGCCGACGCGATTGCCGCGTCCGTCGCCGAGCAGATCGCCGGAGCGCATGCCGAGGCAGACGGCTGCGCGCTCGGCAATCCCCGGCTGGTCCCCGGAGCGGCGGTGCGCATCGGCAGTGTCGGCTGGCCGCATGACGGCTGCTACGTGATCACCACCGCCCGGCACAGCTACGACGAGTCGGGGTACCGCACCGAGTTCACCGTCAGCGGGCGTCAGGAGCGCTCGCTGCTCGGGCTCGCCTCGATGGGGGCGACGAAGGGCGCGCACCGGGCCAGCGGGCCACCCGTCCACGGCCTGGTGATCGGGCAGGTGACAGACGCGAACGACCCGGACCACCAGTTCCGAGTCAAGGTCGGCTTCCCGTGGCTGTCGGACGACTACGAGTCGTGGTGGTGCCGGGTGGCGCAGCCGGGGGCGGGCAACGGTCGCGGGCTGGTCTGGCTGCCCGAGGTGGGCGACGAGGTGCTCGTCGGGTTCGCGCACGGCGACACGCGCGTGCCGTACGTCGTGGGCAGCCTCTACAACCGGGTCGACCGGCCGCCACTCGCCGATCAGCTCGTCGACTCGGCGAACGGCGAGGTCAAGCAGCGCGCCCTCGTGTCGCGAACCGGCCACCGGCTGGTCCTGTCCGACGACGACGCGGAATCGTCGGTGCTGCTGAGCACGGGCGACGACAACCTGACGATCACGCTCGACCAGTCGCAGACCGCGATCACGATCGACAGCTCCGGCGCCGTGACCATCCACGGATCGCAAAACGTGGCGATCAAATCCGACTCAGACATCTCCTTACAAGCAGGCGGATCACTGTCGCTGTCGGGCCAGACGGGCGTAACAGTCGACGGCGGCCCGTCGGTGAGCGTGTCCGGATCAGTCATCAAGTTGAACTGAGGGAGGGAACATGGGCCAGCCAGCCGCCGTGGCAGGCGATCAGGTGACGGGCACCTGCCTGCTGCACCTCGTGCCGAACCCGGCGACCGGCATCCCGCAGCCGGCCCCGCCGCTGCCGTTCGCCGCGCCGATCACGGGCGGCACGTGCGCCACGGTCCTGATCGGCGGCACGCCCGCGGCCGTCGTCGGCGCGTCCGGCCTCAATACGCCGCCGCACGTCGGCCTGCATCCCGCCGACCCGTTCATGGCGCCGCCGACGCAGCAGGCCGTCGTCACGCAGGGCAGCACGTCCGTCCTGCTCGGCGGCATACCTGCCGCGCGATCAGGTGATCCGGGCACGTGCTGCGCGCAGCCGGTCGGCACGTTGCTCGGCAGCCAAGCGACGGTGTTGATCGGATGACGACTACCGATTTCCTCGGACGAGGCTGGGCCTACCCGCTCCGGCTGGAGGCCTCCGGCGGGTTCGCGCTCGCTGACGGCGAGGACGACATCAGCGAGGCGATCCGGCTCATCCTCGGCACCGCCCGTGGCGAGCGGCCGATGCGTCCCGAGTACGGGTGCGGCATCCACGATCTGGTCTTCGACACCGTCGACGCCGGCCTGGCCGGGCGGGTGGCCGCCGACGTGCGGGCTTCGGTCACCCGATGGGAGCCGCGCATCGAGGTGACCGAGGTGAGCGCCGCGCCGGATCCCGTCGACGCGCACGTCCTGCGGATCACGGTCGGCTACCGGATCAAGGCCACCAACGACCGCCGCAACCTCGTCTTCCCCTTCTACTCGATCCCCGAGGAGTGACCCATGCCGCTCCCCGCGCCCAACCTGGACGACCGGCGGTTCCAGGACTTCGTCGACGACGCCAAACGCCTGCTGCAGCGGCGTATGCCCGCGTGGACCGACCACAACGTCCACGACCCGGGCATCACGCTGATCGAGGCCGTCGCGACGATCGCCGACCAGCTGACCTACCGGCTCAACCAGGTGCCCGAGCGGCACCACCGCAAGTTCCTCGATCTGCTCGGCATCACCCTGCGCCCACCGAGCGCGGCGCGTGCCGACCTGACGTTCCGGCTCTCCGCGGCGCGACCCGAGCCGGTCACCGTACCGCAGGGTACGGTCGTGTCGACCCGGCGCGCACCTGGCGAGCCGCGCATCTCGTTCACCACGCTGGACGATCTCGAGATCGTGCCCGTCACCATGACGGAACTGCGTGCCGCGTCCGCGGTCGGCGACGAGGCATCCGTGCTGCGTGACCTGGCTCCCGAGCTGGCTGAGAACAACCCGGCGTCGTGCTTCTCGGCGGTGCCGAGGCCGGGCGACAAGCTGTATGTCGGCCTTTCGCAGCCGGCAGCGGCCGGTGTCGTCC
>DASXRA010000324.1:0-13900 GCA_036506855.1 Jatrophihabitantaceae bacterium | reverse complement strand
GAGGCCGGCTGATCCGATCTGCATCGGCCGCTGCCCACGCGGGTAGGGTGGCCGACTGGTACACGCGCCCGGCCGTTCGTCGGCGCGTTCACATCGACATTGCCAGCACGTCCGGCACAGACAAGGTTTCCTATGGGCTCGGTAATCAAGAAGCGTCGCAAGCGGATGGCGAAGAAGAAGCACCGCAAGCTGCTCAAGCGCACGCGCGTGCAGCGCCGCAACAAGAAGTGACGCAGCTGCCGAGTTGATCATGAAGCCCACGTCGGTCGATGGGCGAATATCACCATGGTGATCGTCGGCACGCCTCGCCCGTCGGCTCTAGACTGATGGCTTGGTCTCGAGCGCTGGGTGGGAGCTCGCATGTCACGGATCGTCCTGGTTACCGGGGTAAGCCGGTACCTGGGCAGGCGTCTGGCCGCACAACTTGCCGCCGATCCGAGCATCGATCGCATCGTCGGAGTCGACACCGCGCCGCCGTCCAAGGCTGACCTCGCTCGCCTCGGGCGCACCGAGTTCGTCCGCGCCGACATCCGCAATCCGCTGATCGCCAAGGTGATCGCGCAGGCGAAGGTCGACGCCGTCGTCCACGCGTCGGTCACGGCCACACCACGCGGCGCGGGCGGCCGCACGCCGATGAAGGAACTTAACGTCATCGGCACGATGCAGCTGCTCGCGGCCTGCCAGAAGTCCGACACGGTACGGCGCCTGGTGGTCAAGTCGACGACGTCGGTCTACGGATCGAACCCGCGCGACCCGGCCGTCTTCGTCGAGGACACGCCGGCGAAGTCACCTCCGCGGTCGGGGTACTCGAAGGATGCCGTCGAAGTCGAGGGGTACGTGCGCGGGTTCAGCCGCCGTCGTCCCGACATCTCGGTCACGGTGCTGCGCTTTGCGAATTTCATCGGGCCGACCATCGACACGCCAGTGACGCGATATCTCGCGCTGCCGGTCGTCCCGACCGCGTTCGGCTTCGACCCCCGGCTGCAACTGCTGCACGAGGACGATGCGATCGAGGTGCTGCGGCTCGCCACGCTCGGCGACCATCCGGGCGTCTTCAACGTCGCCGGGCCCGGCACGATGCTGCTGTCGCAGGTGATCCGCCGTGCCGGCCGGATCGCGCTGCCCGTCCCGGCGCCGGCCGTGCGAATCGTCGGCAACCTCGTGCGGCGCAGCGGCCTGGTCGACTTCTCACCGGAGCAGATGCACTTTCTCAGCTTCGGACGCGTCGTCGACATCGAACGGCTGCGTAACCAGTTCGGGTACACGCCGAAGTACACGACACAACAGGCGCTGGACACGTTCCTTGCCGGGCGCCCGATCAAGCCCGTGGTAGCTCCCGAGCGCATCCGGCAGGGCGAACACCTCGCCCGCTCGTTGCTCGGAATCGACGGCGCGCAGCATGACGCGGTGGTGAGCGAGCATGGATGAGGCACAGGTCATCCAGTTGCGCGCGGACGAGGCGGCCGGCACGCGGCCTGCGTCGCCGGCACGTTCGCGTCACCGCAGTTCTGCCGCGCGCCGAGCAGCGGCGATCGCCACGCAGCACAACCCCGAGCCGCCGGACGACAGCACGACCGACGAAGCGCCGCCGGCGCCGCCCACGCAAGCTGCGCCGCCCACGCAAGCTGTGCCGTCCGCGTGGGAGCAATCGGTGGCCGGCGGGCTGGCGTTCCTGCGCCGGCGGCTCACCGGGGAGTACGAGGTCGACGACTTCGGATTCGATCAGGATCTGACCGACAACGTGGTACTGCCGATGTTCCGGCCACTGCTCGACCAGTGGTTCCGCATCGACGCGATCGGTATCCACAACATCCCGTCCGAGGGCGGTGCCCTGCTCGTCGCCAACCACGCGGGCGCCCTCTGGGCGCTGGACTCGGTCATGTGCGCGATGACGGTGCACGAGCGGCATCCGGCACATCGGCACGTCCGGCTGCTCGGCGCCGATCTCGTCTTCACGACGCCCTTCCTAGGCGAGATCGCGCGCAAGTCCGGCAGCACACTCGCGTGCAACCCGGACGCCGAGCGGCTGCTCGGTGACGGTGAGCTGGTCGGTGTGTTCCCCGAGGGCTTCAAGGGCATCGGCAAGCCGTACCGCGAGCGCTACAAGCTGCAGCGCTTCGGCCGTGGGGGCTTCGTGTCGGCCGCCCTCAAGATGGGCGTGCCGATCATCCCGGTATCGATCGTCGGCTCAGAAGAGATCCACCCGATGATCGGCAACGCCAAGCTGCTCGCCCGGCTACTGAACCTGCCGTACTTCCCGCTCACGCCGACGTTCCCGTGGCTCGGGCCGCTCGGGTTCGTGCCGCTGCCGAGCAAGTGGTACATCGAGTTCGGCGAGCCCATCCCGACCGAAGGTTACGGGCCGGAGGGCGTCGACGATCCGATGCTCGTTTTCGAGCTCACCGACCGCGTCCGCGAAACGATCCAGAGCACGCTCTACCGATTGCTCGTGCAGCGCCGGTCGGTCTGGCGCTGAACGGACCGACCTGGCGGCGCCGCATCGCAAGACCCGCGGCGATGCCACCCGCCACGGCCCCCACGCCGAGCGCCGTCGGAACTCCGATTCGCGCGGCCTTGCGTCCGGTACGAAAGTCGCGGATCTCCCAGCCCCGCTGGCGTGCCTCGCCGCGCAGCGCCGAATCCGGATTGACGGCGACCGGACGTCCGACGAGCGACAGCATGGGCAGGTCGTTGATCGAGTCGGAGTAGGCGGCGCAGCGGCTCAGGTCCAGGCCCTCACGCGCGGCGATCGCCTGCACCGCCGCCGCCTTCGCCTCGCCGTGCAGGACCTCGCCGACGAGACGTCCCGTGTAGACGCCGTCCTGCGTCTCGGCCACCGTGCCCAGTGCACCGGTCAGCCCGAGCCGGTCGGCGATGATCTCTGCGAGCTCGACCGGCGTCGCGGTGACCAGCCAGACACGCTGGCCCGCATCGAGGTGGAGCAGGGCCAACGCGTGCGTGCCCGACCAGATCTTCGCGGCCATCGTGTCGTCGTAGATCTCCTCGCCGAGCGTGACGATCTCGTCGACCTTCTTGCCCGCGACGAACGCGAGCGCGGAGTCGCGCGTGGTGTGCATGTCGCCGTGCGATTCGCCGCGCAGCCGCAGCCGCAACTGGCGAAACGCGAACCGGCCGAGGTCGCGCCACGTGAAGAACTTGCGCGACGCCAGACCCTTGGCGAAGTGGAAGATCGACGCGCCGACCATCATCGTGTTGTCGACGTCGTAGAACGCGGCGGCGGACGGGTCGGGCGGAACGCTCAGCGCCTGCTCGACCTCGGCGGCTGCCGGCCGCAAGTGGCTTGGCACAGCTGGCCTCCCGAGCGACGGCGAAGCTGACAGCTTAGTAGCCGACCGGCTACCAGACCGTGGCTAGAGGCTCAGGTCGAGGCCGCACGGGCCGAGGCCCAGGCCCAGCGGGCCGAGCGTGACGTGCACCCCGCACGTGTCGACGGTGATCGGCCCAGTGGACGTAACGCTCGGCAGCGGCAGCAAGGCCGAACCTCCGGGACTGCCCGACGACGTGGCCGCGCCGGAACCTGATCCCGCGCCTGTTGCCGACCCCGAGCCCGGCAGTGCGTTCACGCCACCTCTCGACTTGTTGGGCGTCGCCGGCTCAGTGCCGCTGGGCGACATGGACGGCGACGTCGACGGCTTGGTCGACCCCGGCTGGCCTGGCAAAGCCGCTGTGACCGGGTTGCACGCGGTGTCGCAAGGCAGCGGCCCGAGTTCGTCGTTGGCGGTGTTGGCCAGGCAGCTGCACCCCATGTCGTGACTGAGCTGATTCGCCCGCGTGACCGCGTGCTGAACGAGGTGCTGCGACTCGACGGCCCGGTCGTGCGTCGCGCCGGGTGGCGCCCGGTTGACGATGCTCTCGAGCCGCGCGAGCTGCGCCGGCGCCCAGGTGGTCACCGTTCTGAGCGGGCCGTCGGACATGTTGCGCACGGCCTGCCCGGTGAGCAGGCGCACGCCGTTGCGGGTATCGGTGTCGGCGTCGCGCAGCGTGTCGGCGATCAGCTTTGCGGCGTGTGCATTGATGCTGCCGGACGCCTGAGAGCCGGAGCCGGCGGCCATGGAGGATGTCCGTCCCAGCAAGCCGCTTACCTCGTTGGCTCGCTTCTTGGCCAATGCCAGGTACTGGCGGCCCCGTGCACCGTCACCACCTGTCAAGGACAGCTGGACATTCTCGCTGGCCCGCTTCAGGCCGTACAGCGAGTCGCCCGGGAGGGTGTGGCTACTCATCCATACGCCGCCGGCTAGCAGCAACACGAACAGGAGCAGCAAGGTGCCCATGACCGCCGCGGGCCTGCGAATCGGCACGCGAGGTGCCGTGGCGCGCTGCGGCTTTCGCGCGGTTCGCGCCGGCCTGCCGGCCGTCACCCCTTCGGCGACCAGCCGCGGAGTGACGGCGATGAGCTGTGCGCGCAGCTCCTCACGAAAGCCCGGACTGGGTGCGGGAGTAGGTAGTGCGCGCAGTTGCCCGACAATCGTCCGGATCAATGGGTCGGCGGAGACGTCTGGATCGGGATAACGCCGTAGGCCGCTGCTGACCAGCGTACGAATGTCGATCATCTCCACCTCCCCTCTAGAGATTTGAACGGGAGTCGGCGCGTGTGGGAACTGCTGACCGTTCGTCCGACTGATCCAACGATGTGGGGGCGCCGGGGTTACTCCACGTAAGTGTCAGTGTCAGCGCAGTTCCTCCCCGATCATGTCGGCCAGCTTGTGAACCGCCCGATGCTGCAAGGCCTTGATGGCCCCGTCGTTCTTGCCCATGACCTCAGCGGTCTCGCTCACGGAGAGTCCCTGGATGAACCGAAGCACGATGCAGTCGCGTTGTTCGCGGCCAAGGCGCTTGACCGCTCCGATCAGATGTTCGGACGTCAGCGAGGAGATGACGGTGACCTCGGGGCTCGGCTCGGTCTCTTTGCGCTCGATCACGTCGCCGGTGGTCATCTCGAGCCGATGCCGCGCCGATTTAACATGATCTAGGACGATGTTGCGCGCGATCGTGATGAACCAGGCTCCGATGTCACGGCCCTGGTAACTGATGCCGCCGATTCGCCGCAGCGCGCGCAGGAACGTCTCGCTGGTGAAGTCCTCGGCCATCGCCTTGTCGTTGAGCCGGTAGTAGATGTAGCGGAAGACGGTGTCGAAGTAGCGCTCGTACAGCTGCGCGAAAGCCTCGCCGTCACCTTTCTGGGCGAGGCTGACGAGCTGCCAGGTCTCGACGTGGATCTCGTCGACTGTGCCGCGCGGCGCGTTGGGCGGGCTGCCGTTCGCTGCGTCCGGGGCGCGAAGGATGGTTCCGGGTAGGGCCGCGATGCCGGCGTCCGCGGACATCGCCAGCCCCGCACCGTCGCCTACCGCGAAGAGGGGTTCGGTTCGCAGGATGCCCAGGACCAGCTCGGCCAGCACACGAATACCAGCACCGCCCTGCGGGGGCGGCGCTGGGAAGCGGTTCGCGCCAAACATGGGTGAAAAACGACCTTCCAGCGGAGCCCCCGTTCCGCCTACTACGACAGCGCCCCACCGTACCCCCACTACCGGCGAGTAACCACCGCCCCGCGCCCGGTAAATACGACATCGTCACCGGACTTGCACGCACGAGGTCTGCGGGCCAGGCTCGACCTTTCGCTTGAAGGCAGCGTCACAGCACCATCAGGGTGACGGCGCCGCAGGTTCAGGGCAGCGGAGGCACAGTGAGCGGCGACGAGGCCGACCCCAGCAGTATTTCCGAGCTCGTCCGGCGGGCCGCCGGCGCGAAGCCCGACGGCATTGCGCTGATCGACGGCGACAAGCAGCTTCGCTGGGCCGAGCTCGATCAGCAGGTCACCGCGGCAGCGATTGCGCTGAGCGCCGCCGGCCTGGGCGACGGCGACCGCGTGGCATTGCAGCTCGGCACGAGCATCGACTTCGTCCTGCTCTATCTCGGCGCAAACCGCGCCGGGCTGATCAGCGTGCCGGTCAATCCCGCGTACACGTTGCCGGAGCTCAGCCATGTGCTCACCGACTGCGGCGCCGAGCTGCTCGTCACGTCCAGCCCGGCCGGGCTCGAGGCGTCCGCGCGCGAGATCGTGGTGGCGGGCGAGCAGGCACCGGACGGCCGCCGGACGGTCCGCGACCTGCTCGCGAGCGCACCCGCCGGCGACGACCCGCGCCGCGACCGCAGCGGTGAGGACACCGCTGTGCTGCTGTACACGAGTGGCACGAGCGGTCAGCCCAGGGGGGCGATGCTCTCGGCTCGGGCGCTGATCGCGAACCTGACGCAGGTAGCCGCGGTCGAGCCGCCGATGGTCACCCCCGACGACGTCGTGTTCGTACCGTTGCCGCTGTTTCACGTCTTCGGGCTCAACGCCGGACTCGGCGCGGCGCTCTATGTCGGTGCGACGACCGTGCTGGCGGACCGATTCGACGCCGGCTCGACGCTTGCCACGATGGCGTCGCGGGGGGTGACGGTCGTGGTCGGCGCGCCGACCATGTTCGCGCTGTGGGCGGCGCATCCCGATCTCGCCACTGGTTTCGCCGGCGTCAGGTACGCGCTGTCCGGCTCGGCGCCACTGCCGGCCGAGCTCGTGTCGCGCTACGCCTCGCGGGGGATCACGCTGCACGAGGGTTACGGGCTGACCGAGGCGGCGCCGGCGGTCACCTTGAACACGTCCGGCAAGGGCGGTTCGATCGGACGCTCGTTGCCCGGCGTCGAAGTGCAGCTGCGCGACCAGGACGGCGAGCCCGTCGACGACGAGGACGAAGACCCCGGCCAGCTGTTCGTGCGCGGGCCGAACCTGTTCTCCGGGTACTGGCCGCGCGGCGAGGGCGGGGCGGACGAGCAGGGCTGGTTCGGCACGGGTGACATCGCGGTACGCGACGACGACGGCGACCTGTACCTGGTTGGGCGCTCGAGCGAGCTCGTGCTGGTCAACGGGTTCAACGTCTACCCTGCCGAGGTCGAGGCAGTGCTCGCAGCTCATCCGGACGTCGCCGAGGTGGCCGTCGTGGGCACCGACGACCCCGACACGGGCGAGGCGATCGTCGCCTACGTCGTCCCCGCGGCCGGCGCGCACCTCGACCCGGACGAGCTGGTGGCCACCGCGTCGCGCTCGCTGGCCAAGTTCAAGCTGCCCCGCCAGATCGAGGTGGTGCGCACGCTGCCGCACACCGTGACCGGCAAGGTGATGAAGTGGCGGCTGCGGGCACAATCGACCGGTGCCTGACCACCACGTCACCCTGATCACCCGCGTGGGCTGTCACCTGTGCGACGACGCGAGCCTGCTGCTGCGCGAGCTACGCGACGAGCTGGGCTTCGGCTACGACGAGCTTGACGTCGACGCCGACCGTGACCGTCGCAACGAGTACTCCGACCGCGTCCCGGTGATCCTCATCGACGGCAAGGAGCACGGCTACTGGCGCGTCGAGGAGGCCCGCTTCCGAGCGGCCCTGGCTCGCTAGCGGCCGCGCGGCCGGCGTCACGTCAGCCCGAGGGCGTCGTCGGCCCACGCGTAGTCGGCGGAATCCGGCTCGCCCAGCTCGCGATCGAGGTCGTCGAGCAGCGAGACGAGGCTGTATTCGTCGGTCATACCGTGGTGCCCGCTTTCTCGGCGTCGGTGGCGCGGCGGACGACGATGCGGGTCCAGGCGCCGAGGTAGATGCGCTCGTCGTCGGCCAGTTCGCGCGGACGGTGCGGCGGCAGGGCGTCCTTGGGGTAGGTACCGCCCGGGTCGCCGACGAAGGTGCCGTTCGTGGAGCCGAGATCCGTGACCGACCAGCGATCGCCGGTTCGGTTCAGTTCGGCGTGGCGGTGCGAGATGGCGCCGTCGCCGGAGCAGTCGATCTCAGGGTTGATGTTGCGGCTGCGCGAGAGGCGTCCGATCAGCAGGGTGGTGCCTTTGAGCGGGACGACGGTCGGCACGCCGCTCGTCGGGCAGCTGCCCTCGGCGTCCTGGTGGGTGAACCAGTCCGGATCGACCCAGATCTCGGCGACCCAGTCGACGCCCGAAAGCGCCGCCGGGGCGCGTGGCGCGGCCGCCGGCGGGACGACGATGCCCGAGACCGGATCGACGGTGGCCGGCGGTGGCGGCAGCTGACCGGTGGCGAAGTCGTAGCCGCAGTCCTCGCAGAACAGCGCGTCGGGCGCGTTGGCGGCGTCGCAGTTCGGGCAGAGCTTGGGCGGAGCGCCGGGAGGTACCGGGGTCGTCGGTGGCGCAGGCGGGGCAGGCGGCGTGGGTGCTCCGGGCGGCGCAGACGCGCCCGTCGCGGTAGGCCCGATCGGCGCGCCGCAGACGTCGCAGAAATCGTCCGTCGAGGACGTGTGCCCCTGCGGGCAGACAGCTGTCATTTCTCGACTCCGCGCTCGTTCCGCTCCTCGCTCGCTGGCGCTCGCTGCGATGCTCGCTCGCTGTCGTCTTCGGCCGTCATGAGGACGGCCGGACCCGGGTCGTCTTGGTGGAGCTGGTGTCGAGTGCCATCTCGTCCAGTTTGGACGCGTCGCGCTTGAGGCGCACGGTGCCGGTGTCGGCGTCGGTGATGTCGACGACCTTCTTCAGCCGCTGGGTGGCCTCCTCGTTGCCCGTCTCGGCAGCCAGCTTTGCGGCGCGCCCGAGCTTGAACGTCGCGGTGTCCTCGTCGCCGTCAGCCTTGGCGGCCAGGCCCTCCTGGATGACCTGCGCCAGCTCGGCCTGCCCCGTGTAGTGCGCGACGGCCGGGTTGATGCGAGTGGTCAGCGCGCTGTCGTCCGACCAGAGCGCCTTCACCAGGCCCTGGGTCACGACCTCGCCGCCGACCTCGATCTGGACGCGCGCGGCGAGCTGCTCGGCACCGACCGGCTTCGCCGCCACCCGGACCGCCACGTGGTAGTCGCGCGACTCGTCGCCCCATGCACCGGTCGGGTACTCGGTGATGAGCGGCGTGACGTTCGTGCGCCGGTCGGTGAGGTCGTCGATGGTGGGCGCGACCTGCCGGACGAAGAGCAGCTCGGCGCCCTGCGGCGCCCACACGCGCAGCTTGGCGTCGGCGACGCCGCGTCCCATCGCGGTCTGCATCATCGCCTGGAAGTCGGCGGCCATGTCGGCAGGGTCGGCGATCAGGTCGACCGAGCCGAGCAGTGCCGTGGCGATGCCGCGCAGCTCAGCCACGTCCCAGTCGGCGCCGACGCCGCGGCAGTCGCACTGGAACTCGCCGGTGACGGCCTGCACCTCGGCTTGTAGTTGCGCGGCGCTCTCGCCCTCGTTCTTTCCGTCGGTGAGCAGGATGGCGTGGCGCTGCGTGGCGGGTGTGCGCGCGAACGCTTCCTGCGCGGTCATCAGCCACTGGCCGATCGCGGTGCCGCCGCGCGGGGTGAGCCGGGAGACCGCCTCGGACGCGGCCGCGCGCGTGCCCTGGTCGGCCTGCACCATGCCACTGGGCGGGTACACCGGCTCGGCCAGCCCGACGCCGGCGATCACCGCGAACCACGTCCCGTCGGCGATCTCGTTGATCGCGGCGGCGGCGGCCTTGCGCGCGGCGACGATCTTTGCCTGCGGGGCGCCCATCGACCCTGAGCAGTCGATGATGATCGCCTCGGCCGCACCGCCGACGTCGCCCGCGTGGCCGGTGCCCGCGGACGTCACCGTGACGATGGCGTGGACGTCGGTGGCGCCGTCGGGCAGGTATTCGTTCTGGAAGACCTCGGCGGTCCAGGTGGGCATGCGGATCACTCCTCAGGGGTGATGCGAGCCAATGTGACGGTGATGTTGTCGTGCCCGCCCTGCTCGTTGGCCCAGTCGACCAGGGCCTCGGCGCGGGCGAGCGGGTCGGCCGGCTGCTTCGCGGCAAGTGCGCGCAGGTCGTCGGCGGACGAGCAGTAGTTCCACAGGCCGTCGCTGCAGACGAGCAGCCATCCTGGCGTGGTGGCGATCGTCGTGCTCGTCGAAGCGTCGATGTCGGGAGAGTCGATGCCGAGCCACTTGGTGATGGCGTGCGCCTTGGGACCGGCCTCGGCCTCCTCGCGCGGCACGCCGGCCGCGATCTGCACGCTGGCCCACGAGTCGTCGACGGACAGCTGCTCGGCCGGGCCGGCGTCGGGCAGCCAGTAGGCGCGGCTGTCGCCGACCCAGGCGGCGACGATCACCGAGCCGTCCGCGACCGCCGCGACGAACGTGGACGACGGCGGGTTGTCGTCGCTCTTGCTGGCCGTCTTCTCGGCGGCCTCGTCGGCGGCGAGCGCCGCGGCCTTGAGCTGCTCGGACCAGTGCGTTTCGCGCGCGCTGGGCGATCGGCCTGGGCGGGGTGCGGCGGCGAGCAGGTCGCGGGCGGCATTGGCCGCGGCGAGCGACGCGACGTCGCTGTCGGTTGCGGTGGTGACTCCGTCGCAGACGACGAGCGCCGTCCACGTGCCCGCCGTGCTGATGGCGTAGGCGTCCTCGTTGCGCGGGTGGACGCGTCCCTTGTCGGTGACGGCCGCAACGGTCGGGCTCGGCTGCTCGGCAAGGTGCTCGCGTCCGTTCGAGGCCCGCGCGCCGCAGACCGTGCACCAGCCGTCGCCGCCGACCTCGCCTCCGCACGAGGCGCATTTCGGGACGGGCAGCTCGTCCGGCTCCTCGTGCAGCGGAGCGAACTGCTCTTCTCCGGATTGAGCAACATTTGGCAGCGTCAGACCGCCAGATGTTGCGCGATCGGGGACGGACGCCTGCAACGGTGCGCCGCAGTTCTCACAGAACGCGTCGCTCGCCCCGATCGGCTCGCCGCACTGCGGGCACCTCATACCAGCGACCTCGGGCGGACGGCGTTGGCGGCATCGACCAGGCGAACGCGCTCGAGGCGGTCCGGCGTGAGCGACGCCAACTGCCGGTAGGCCTGCTCGGCGCCGGTGCGCAGGTCTCGCTCGGTGGCCGGGACGCCGGCGATGCGCGTCTGCGGCTCGGGGCGCCCGGTCTGCCGGACGTGCTCGAGCGCCTGGGTCAGCACCTTGACGACCAGCTGCTGGCGCTCGCGCGGATCGATGGGCACCTTTTCGACCGTGGCGGCTGCGTCGGCGAGCGCGGGCAGGCCCTTGTCGCTGTCGGCCAGCACCTCGGCGCGGGTACGCCGGGCGGTGACGTAGGCGCCACTGGTCGGGCCGACGAGCTCGAGGGCGGTGAGTGCGCCATCGACGTCGCCGTCCGCGAGAGCCGTGCGCGCGAGGCCGAACGCTGCCGGCGCGACGTAGTTGGCGTCGACGATCGTGCACGTGCGGTAGAGGCCCTGTGCGAGTTGCCGCTCGCCGGCCACCTCGCACGCCAGACCCAGCGCCAGCTTCGGCGCCAGCTCGCCGGGCACCTGGCCCAGGACGGTGTTGAACGCGGCTGTCGCGCCGATCGAGTCGCTCCGGGCGAGGGCCGCCAGGCCGGACAGCCACACCGCGCGCCACTCCCAAGGGTCGTCGCCGAGGATCTGCTCGATCGTGGCGGCCGCGAGATCGAACTGGCCAGCCTCGATCGCGGCCCGGGCTCGGGCCAGCCGGACCTCGACGGTGTCGTGCGGAGCGCCGTCCAAGGCGGCCAGCCGTTGCACGGGATCCTCGATCGACACGCTGCCCAGCCACGCGGCGGCCGGGTCGGCGGTGTCGACCAGCAATGGCGGCAGCTCGTCCCATTCGAGCGTCGATCCCGAGGCCGCCGGGGCGCCGAACAGCACGGACGGCGTGGACTGGCGTGCCGGCCCGGCTGGTCCGTCGCTCGCCACGACCTCGCGTAGCACGGCGAGCAACTGGTCGTGCAGCTCGTCCGCGGACTGGAACCGGTCGTTCGGGTTCTCGGCCGTGGCCTTCGCCAGGACCCGGTAGAGCGAGTCGTACCGCTGGAACAGCGCGGTGTCGTCAACCGGCGGCAGGCTCTTGACGTACGTGGACTGGTAACCGCGGAACTCCATCATCAGGACGGCCAGCGTGCGACCGACCGTGTAGATGTCGCTGGCGACGCTCGGGCCCAGCGTCGCGACCTCGGGAGCCTGGAAGCCGATCGTCCCGTAGATCGCGCTCTGGTTGTCGCTCATCCGCCGGACGCCGCCGAGATCGATCAGCTTCACGGCGTCGCCGGCCTGGATGATGTTGTCGGGCTTGAAGTCGCAGTACAGCAGTCCCTGGCTGTGCAGGTAGCTGAACGCCGGCAGGATCTCGACCATGTAGGCGATCGCCTGGTCGGCGGGGAACGGGTCGTAACGCCCCTGGTTGGCCGTGAGCCGCGACTTGAGCAGTTGCTTGAGCGAGCTGCCGCCGACGTACTCCATGACCGTGTAGCCGGCGTTCTCGTGCATCGCGAAGTTGTAGATGTTGACGATCAGCGGATGCTGCACCTCGGCCAGGAACTGCCGCTCGGCGACGGCCGCCTGGTAGGCGTCCAGGTCGCCGGTGTTGAGCAGGCCCTTGAGAACCACCCATCGGTCGGAGACGTTCTTGTCGGCCGCGAGATAGATCCAGCCGAGCCCGCCGTGGGCCAGCGCGCCGGTGACCTCGTACTGGCCGCCGACCAGCTCGCCCGCGACGAGCTTCGGCGCGAACGAGAACTCGGTGCGGCACTTCGGGCAGAAGCCGTGGGAGCGTCCCGGCTTGCCCTCCCGGCTCCGGCCGACGGGTGACCCGCACCTGGCGCAGAACCGTTTGTCCTCGGACACCTCGGGGTTGGCCAGGATCTCCGAGCGCGGATCTGGCACCGGCGCCGCCGGGACGGACGTGATGCCCGCGCCGAGCCGCTGCGACCGCGTGCGCGTCGTGCCGAGGCGGCGCGTCGGCCGGGTGCCACCCGCGCGGGCCGAGCCGATCGGCTCGCTCGTCAGGCGCGAGGAGCTGCTCGTGCGGGTACTCGGCGTCGCGCCGCTGGGCGATGCGCCCTGGTAGGCAGAACTTGCTCTGCCTACCGGTGTGCTGGCAGGTGAGCCGCAGACGTTGCAGTAGCCGTCCTCGATCTGGCCGGTGCAGCCAGGTTGGGTGCAATTCACGTCGGGTCCCCCTCCGCACGCTCGGCATCCGGTCGAACCGCAGGTACCGGCGGCTCCTTCGCCGCGACGAAGCCGACCGCGGTCTGGACGATCTGCCAGTATTCGCGGACGAGCGGGCGTGCGGCGGTGAGATCACACGGCGCACGCCACAGCACTGCGCGCAGCGCCTCGAATCGCTCGCCCAGTATTGGGTCCTCGGCCAGCCCGGCGGCGCCCGCCTTGGCCCGGTACGCCTCGGCCAGCCCACGCAGCTCGGCCCGCTCGGTGAGCGGCGCTGCGTAGCGGCGTCCGGCCTCGTCCAGCGCGGCGGCGGCCTGGTCGAGCCGGGAGCGGTATGCATCGAGCGCGGCGCGGGCCGCCTTCCAGGTGCCAGGCGCGTCCGGGCCGTCCGGGATGAGCGGTACCCGGCCCAACGCGGCGACGTCCGGAACGGCGAGCCGCGGCGGCGCGGCGATCTTGTCGCGGCACGTCTCTGCTGTCTTGCGCACCGAAGCCTCGGTCGCGGTCAGCTCGGTGATCCGCGCGGCCAGCGCCGCGGCATCGCGTGCGACGGATGCCCGCAGCGACGTCTCCTTGATCAGGTCGCGTTCGAGCAGCTCGGCGGCGTCGGCGATCCGGCCGACCTCTTTGCCCAGCGCGGCCGGCCCGGCATCGCCGCCGAGCGCCGCCTCGAGCTGCTCGGTGAGGGTCTCGGCCTCGCCGCCGTGCCGTCCCAGCGTTGCGGACAGGTCGCGGCAGCGCGCCAGCGTCTCGCGCAGCGGCCCGATCCGGTCGGCCGCGCCGGATCCGGCAATCGTGTCGGCGTCGAGCCGGGCCGCGAGGCGCGCCTCGAGCGCGGCCGCCAGCGTCGTGGCCTCGCTGAGCGAGAACGCCGACGGGTTGCCGAGCGGGTCGGGTAGGCGTCCCCACATCAGCTGCGCGATCTGGGCGAGTTCCTTGTCGCCGACCCGGCC
>DASXRA010000323.1:0-3140 GCA_036506855.1 Jatrophihabitantaceae bacterium | reverse complement strand
TGCGGGTCCGGCTCGACCGGGCGGGCAAGATCGTCGCGCTTCGCGAAGAGCACGAACACTCCATAGACGAACAGCGCACTGACCGGCTCGGCGAGCAGCAACCCGGGGGCGTGCACCGTGACCGGAAGCTTGAGGGTGTCGCCGAACGCTCCGGTTGTCTTGCCGCCGCCGGTGACGCGGGCGACGACCTCGGTGAGCACGGCGCCGAACAGGCCGCCCGCGCCCAATGCCGCCGCGACAGCCGGGCCACGCGAGGCGCGATCCAGCCAGCTCAGCAACCCAGCGGCAAGCCCCACGCCAGCCGTGAGCAGCAGGAACCGCCCGTCCGAAGCGACGAACGACTCGTTCTCCAGCGGCAGGACCGTGTGATTCAAGTAGGCGAAGCCGTGCCCTCGCGGCGCGATCGCCAGCCAGACGAAGCCGAGCAGCACGCCGGCGAGCGCGAAGCACCCGACGAGGACGCCACCGACGCGCAGGTCGCGCCGCGTGACCCAGGGGGCAGAGGCGTCCGGCCGGAGCTCAGGCGTGGACGCGGACGGTCCGACCCAGGAAGGCGGTGACATCCCCGCCAGTCTGTCAGTTCACCCGCGGGAGGCGGTCACCGGAACTCAGGACGGCGATGATCCACACTCGCGTCCGGCGCCGACACCGACGCCTGCGTGGCTGCCACGGCAGGCGCAGTCGTCGCGACCGGCAGGCCCCACCCGGCAATCGGCAGGCTGAGCGTGCTGCCGGCGAGGTCGACCTGCACCGTCGCGCCGGTCGGCGTGGGCGTCGTGTACTCGTTGTCGCTCTGGCTGAGGACGAGTCCGAGCACATGCCCATGCGGGACCAGCGCGTCGTAATCGTCGAGCGGCACGGTGATCGTGTACCACGTGCCCGGCTGCAGCGGAGTGAGCAGCGACAGCGACCGGTAGTGCGCGGCGTCGAGCCAGCCGCGCGCGGTGATGAACGCGTCGTTGGTGACGAATCTCCCTGCGGTGTCGAAGTAGCAGGCGTCGTCTGCCGCCGTTGACTCTCCCCAGCACGACTGCGTCGTCAGGGTGCGAATGCCCTCGCCGCGCTGGTAGTCGACACGGGTCTGGGTCCCGTAGTCGATCAACCGCGCGGAGAGCTCGGTCGTCGGCTTGTCGACCTGCACGCGCAGGGTGACCGACGGCGCGCCGGAGATCCGGACGTCGTGGGTCAGCGGCGCGCTGAGGAACGCGAGCCGGCCGCCCTTCGCGGTGTTCGGGTCGGCGACCGCCTGCGCCTCGGTGAGCGCGGGATCGTCGGTGAACGTACGGCTTCCGTGGTGATCGCCGCCGAGCGTCCCGGTCGTGCCGTCGCCGTTACCGAGGCCGATGCTGACCGGGCGCGCGCCCACAGCCGGCCAGCGGGGCTCGTCGACCCACTGCCCGGACGCCCGCTCGATCGAGACCTGCGGCTGGGCCATCACGCCGTTCTGCAGTCCCTGCAGCCAGAAGTCGAACCACTGGTGCAGCTCGTCGACCCAGTCGGCGCGGCGCATGTCGAACGGGTCGACATGACTGCCCTGGTGCAGCCAGATCTTGCGCGGGACGCCCAGTGCCGCAAGCTCGTTCCACCACGTGCCGAACTGGTTGGTCGTGACGTTCTGGTCGTTGATGCCGTGCACAACGAACACGCTCGCGTGCACGTGCCTGGCATCGGGCCGGTAGTCGCGTTCGGCCCAGAACGCGTTGAAGTTGCCGGTGGCGTCGTCGCTCGCGGCCTGATCGGCGGCGTACTCGGCGTCGCACGTCCCGGCCGGGCGCCCACCCACGAACGTGGCGAGGAAGTCGACGTACCCGGGCGAGCGCAGCACGCCCCCGAAGCGTGTGTAGTCGTACCAGCTCGAGATCGCCGAGATCGGGACGATCGTCTTGAGGCCGGCGACTCCCGTGGCGGCAACGCCGTTGGCGATGGTGCCGTCCCAGGACTTGCCGATCATGCCGACCTTGCCGTTCGTCCAGGCCGTCGCCACGGCCGGGCTCCCGTCCGCGTAGAACGCCTGTGCGCGGCCGTTGAGCCAGTCGACCGCGGCCTTCGCGCCGAGCACCTCCGCCTTGCCGCCGACGTCGCCGCAGCCGGTCGAACGGTTCGTGCCAGCGAGGTCGACGGCCACGAACGCGTAACCCCGCGGCACGAAGTAGTTGTCGTAGTACAGCGGTTCCTTGGTGATCGTGCCGTTGGCGTCGTAGGTCTTGATCTCGCTCTCGTTGCCGCGCCCGCAGCACGTGTAGTACGGCGACGCCTCCATGATCACCGGCACCTTGACGTGCGCGGCCGCGGTCTCACGCGGACGCACCAGGTCGACGGCGATCCGGTCGGGCTGGCCGTCCTGGTCGCTGTCGAACGGCGCCTGCACCCACACGCTCTCGCGGATCGCGTCGGCGTAGGAGTAGACCGGCACGGTCTGCGTGCCCTGCACGCTGGACAGCGTGGGCGCCGCCTGCGCGGGGGCGGCCAGCGCGACGGCAGACGAGACGAGGACGGCGCTCACCGCCAGAACCGGGCGGATCCGATTAGCAAGAATGTGCCATGACATAGCAGAACCATCCTCATCATCCGGCCGATGACAACCAGCGCGAACCTATCGGGATCGGGCCTGCTAGGCCATACCCGATCAGCGCGGGCGAAGCTGGCGCACGATCAGATGCAGTTCGTCGAGCCGCGGACCCGGCACGACGCGATCGGCGTCGAAGCGGCGCATCCGCTCCAGCGTCTCAGCGCGGCGCTTGCGACGGACGAGCCGTGAGGCCAGTACCGGCAGCGTCCAAGTCCGGCTCGGCAGGCCGATCCGGCGAAGCTCGGCACGCACGTCGGCTCGCGTGTCGGCGACGAGGACGCGCATCCGGGCCTCGTGCGGGCCGAAGACGTCGACCGCGGTGAGCCTGCGCAACAGCGCGCCCAGCAGCCAGCGCATCAGCAGCACGCACAGGGCGAACACGCCGATCAGCACGGCCAGCCAGGTCGGCCCGATCCAGTAGACGAGCGCGGCAATCGCGACCACGAACAGCGCGAAGGCCAGCAGGCCGCGGCTGAGGTACTCGCCGATGGCCCGGCCGACCAGGTAACGCCCGAGCGCCCAGCGGCTGCCCGGCGTCCCCTGTTCGAAGTCGCCGATCTCGGGCTCGTCG
>DASXRA010000322.1:0-4131 GCA_036506855.1 Jatrophihabitantaceae bacterium | reverse complement strand
CCAGACGAATGTCGTCTCGTAGCGCCAGTCGGTGCGTCCGATCAAGCCGACCAGGCGCTCGTTCTCGCCGACGTACGGGTCGGGAATCAGCCCGGCGGCCATGAGATCGAGGTGCACGCAGCCAGGCACCGTCGCGGGAATCGCCGCGCGGACCATACCGTCGGGTATGTCGCCGCCGACAGCGCGCACCGTCCAGCCGTCGTGCAAGGCGACTCGCACTGTCACTTGATCGCGAATCCTTCGATCGCAGATACCGGAACGGGATGTAAAACCGTGGCGGTGCAGTAGCGCGCCGTCCATTCTCGCCGACTCGTCCAACGATATCGGGATGCCGCGGATGAACTTCAAGAAGACGCAGATGCCGCGAGCGAGCACGGCCGGCGCCCGCTTCCTCGTGACCAGATCCGTCCGGTGCCGGTCCGGATGATGTCTACCGGTCGCGCCCGGCCAGGCGCCAGGATCGTGCCATGAACAGAGCCCTCCTCGTGGTAGACGTCCAGGAATCGTTCCGGCAGCGGCCCATGTGGGCGGCCTCGTCCGCGCCCGACATCGCCGATCGCGTGGCCCGGCTGGTCACGGCTTCGCGTGCCGCGGGTGACCTTGTCGTGTGGGTGCTGCACGCCGAGCCGGGCACGGATGGCGTGTTCGACCCGGCGCTCGGCTTCGTCCGGCCGATCGACGGCCTGGTACCGCAGGACGGCGATCCGGTGGTGACCAAGACGTCGCATAATGCCTTTACCACAACGAACCTTCAGCAGTTGCTTACCCTGCACGGCGTGGGCCACGTCATGGTCAGCGGCATCCGCACCGAGCAGTGCTGCGAGACGACCGCGCGGGTGGCGTCCGATCTCGGCTACGAGGTCACCTTCGTCATCGACGCGACGGCGACGAACCCGATCGAGAACCCCGACGCCGCGCCCGGCCGTTCGGTCGAGGAGATCCTCGCCGATCCGACAACGCTGCACGTCGAGGAGATCCTCGAGCGCACCCGATACGCGCTGTCCGGACGATTCGCCACCGTCAAGACCGTCGACGACGTCGTTGGCGAGGTTGCCGCCGGGGTGGCAAGCTGACCGGATCGTGACCCACATCCTGTTCTTGCTGGTCCCGGGCGTCCACTTGCTGGACCTCGCGGGGCCGGCGCAGGTGTTCTTCACCGCCAACGACCTCGGGTACCCATATGAGTTGAGCTACGTCGCCGAGGCGCCGATCGTGCCTACCGCGCAAGGGATCTCGGTGCAGGCGCAGACGCTGTGGCCTCGGCTCGGCCCCGACGATCTGGTCATGGTGCCCGGTTGGCGCGCGCCCACACTGCAGCGGACGGGGCCGCTCGCGGACAGCAGCCTGCGGCGCCTGCGCGAGCACCACGAAACCGGCGGTGTCGTCGCCAGCGTCTGCGCGGGCGCCGACGCACTGGGCCGCGCGGGCCTGCTCGACGGGCGGCGGTGCACGACTCATCACGACGTCCAGGACGAACTGGCGGCGCGTTACCCGGCAGCGACGGTGATCCGCGACGTCCTCTACGTGTCGGACGATCGCGTGGTCAGCTCGGCGGGGATCGCCAGCGGCATCGACCTGGCGTTGCACCTCGTCGCGGTACGGCACGGGCCGGCTGCCGCGGCGCAGGTCGCGCGCGACATGGTGGTGTACGCGCGCCGAAACGGTCACGAGCAGCAGGTGAGCGCGATGCTGCGCTACCGCTCGCACGTCAGCGACTTCGCGCACCGCGTGCAGGACGTCATCGACGCCCGGTTCACGGACGCGTTGCCGCTGGCCTCGCTGGCCGGCGCCGTGGGCGTCAGCCCGCGCACGTTGACGCGTGAGTTCGGTCGCGCGACCGGCACGACACCGCTGCGCTACCAGCAGATGCTCCGGATCGAACGTGCCGAACACCTGATCGGGCAGGGCGAAACGGTCGAAGCGGCGGCGCGGGCAGCCGGCTTCGCCGACGCCCGGATGCTGCGCCGACTGCGCCACAGCGCATAACCGACCGCCCCCGTCGGGGACAGTCGGGCGGCGGTTGCGAGGATGTCGCGGTGTCCAACGACAGCGTCTCGCGTACCTACCGCGTCGTGATGGCGGCCGTGACTCCGATCGTGCGCTGGTGGGGCCGCCTGGAGGTGGTCGGCGAGGACGCCCTGCCCGTTGACGGGCCGACTCTGATCATCGCGAACCACGACAGCTGGTGGGACCCGCTCGTGGTCGGCGTCGCGGCTATGCGCAGGCGGCGCCAGGTTCGGGCGCTGGCCAAGTCGTCGTTGTGGAAGATCCGGGCGGTCGGCTGGGTGCTCGACGGCATGGGCCAGATCCCGATCGACCGCGGTCGGGGCGACACGGCGGCGCTGTCCGCCGCGATCGACAAGTTGCGTGCCGGCTCGTGCATCGGCGTGTTCCCCGAAGGCACCGTGTCGCGTGGGAAGCCGTTGCGCGCGATGAGCGGCGCCGGCCGGCTGGCCCTCGCAGTGCCCGGCACCCGGGTCGTCGGTGTGCGGGTGATCGGGGCCGTCGACGTCGTGCGCGTCCCGAAGCGGCCTCGGATCCGCGTCGAGTTCTTCGAGCCGTCCGGCGGGCAGCCGCGTCCGGACGAGACGGCGATCGCCTTGACGAAGCGGACGATGGCCGAGGTCAGAGCAGGTGCTCCGTATGCTGTGCCCGGCCGCCGCAAGAAGGCCGCCGAGTTCCGGCGCCTCGCCGACAGCTGACTGGCTCGCGTCTCTCTGGCGCTGCTCGCGTGCGCACAAGGTTCATGCGCACGGCTCTTTTCGATCACCCCGGGGTCAGAACTGGCCCACGACGTCGACGATCAGCATCGTCGGTGGGGTGGCCGGCCGAGCTGCCTGGGTGGACGTCGCCGGTGTTGCTGGAGTCGCCGGGAGCAGGACGACCACCCGGCTACCGATGTTCTGTCCGGTGAGTTTGTCGGCGATGCCGAGGACGTTCTGGGCGGAGGCAGTCTGCGGAGCCTGGCCCCATGTCGCTTGCGTGTGCCGGCCAGTTGCCAGGTCGGCCTCGACGAGTTGCAAGACGAGCGTCTTGGTGGTGTCGATCTTCGCGCCGCTGCCGTTGACGACCAGTGTCGACGTGGGCTTCGTGGGCGCCTTGACGCCCGCCGTGCTGGTGATGGTCGGCTTCTTGCCAGGCACGTTCGTGATCTTGGGCAGGCCGCTGGTAGGGAGGTTCTTGACGACAGTCCCCGGTGCAGAGGCATCCGGTTTGTAGTCGGCGACGAGGTCGATGACGAAGACGAGCGTGTCGGTGCCGGTGATGCCCGCGCTCGGCTGACCGCTCGCGCCGTAGCCGTCGGTCGGCGGGACGGTCACCAGAACGCGGCTGCCGAGCGTCTTGCCGATGAGCGTCTTGTCCCAACCGGGGATGACCTTGCCGGCGCCGATGACGAATGCGGCCGGCGCGCCGCGCGCGAAGGAACTGTCGAACGCCGTGGCCTTGCCGTCCTTGGGCACCCACGTCTGGCCGACGTAGTTCGCGACGAGCGTGTCGTCCTTCGCCACGGGCGCGCCCGTTCCCCGGGTGAGGATCTGCTGGGTGAGTGCGGCGGGTGCCGGTGTGGCCGGAACCGTGAGCGTCGGCGTGGCACCGAAGGCGCCGGAAACCTTGACCCCGACGGCAGTGGTAGTGACCGCGGCCGCGCCGGACGATCCTGGCGCCGGCGGGCTCGACGAGTGGTTGGACTTGGAACTGCACGCGGTGAGCAGCACGGCCGGGACGATGAGCACTGCAGCAAAGTGACGCGGGCCTATAGGCACAAAAACCTCGTTCGGATTCGCGGGAGCAAAGCACCGAGGGTAGCCCGCTGCGTGAGGCAGCAGCGCAGGAGCGCTAGCCAGGCGACAAAGGGCGGTCAAGAGCGCGACGCAGTCCGCTGCGGGCCGGACGATTCCTGCTCGACGACGACCTGCGTTTCCGGGTCGTGTGTGACGGACGGTGCGCCGTCGATGCGCAGGTCGGCGAGTCAGCCCCATACGTCGGCGGCCGTCTCGACGATCAGCGACAGCTTCGCAATCTGCTGCTCGCGCGTGAGGTTGTTGCCCTCGACGGTGGACGAGAAGCCGCACTGCGGCGACAGGCACAACTGCTCCAGCGGGACGTAGCGCGACGCCTCGTCGATGCGCC
>DASXRA010000321.1:0-2346 GCA_036506855.1 Jatrophihabitantaceae bacterium | reverse complement strand
GAGCGCATCCCGGCCGACGTCGTCGTCGTCAACGGCGACCTGCCGAGTGCCTACCGCGAGTTGCTGCCCGCCGAGTTCAGTCCGCGACGCCGTCTGCGTTACTCGCCGTCCTGCGTGGTGCTGCACGCGGGATCGCCGACGCCGCCCCAGGACGCCGCGCACCACACGATCTCGTTCGGCCACGCCTGGCACGACACGTTCGACGAGATCATCCGGCGCGGCAAGGTGATGAGCGACCCGTCGTTCCTGCTCAGCACGCCGAGCCTGACCGATCCGTCGCTGGCGCCGCCGGGCCGGCACGCGTGCAGCGCGCTGTTCCCCGTCCCGAACCTGCATCACCGCGCGCCGATCGACTGGGTAGCCGAGGGGCCGCGCTACCAGCAGCACATCCTGCGGACTCTGGCCGAACGCGGCTTCGGGATGGACGCGCAGGTGCTGCACCTGACCACCCCGGCCGACTGGCAGACCCGCGGGCTGGCCGCGGGCACCCCGTTCGCCGCAGCGCACACGTTCGCCCAGACCGGGCCGTTCCGCGCGCCGACCCTGGACCGTCGCGTCGAGAACCTGGTCCGCTGCGGTTCGAACAGCCAGCCCGGCGTGGGCGTCCCGATGGTCGTCGTCTCGGGCAAGCTCGCCGCGCAGCGCGTCACGGGTGCGGACCGATGAGATCGGGCGCGACGCTGACCGCGGCGGGAATCACCAACCCGAGGCTGCGGGCCGGCTACGAGTTGTGCCGGCGGCTCAACGCCGTCCACGGCCGGACGTATTACCTGGCCACGCTCCTGCTCCCGCCCGCGAAGCGGCCCTACGTCCATGCTCTTTACGGCTTTGCGCGCCACGCGGACGACATCGTCGACGACCTGGCCGCATCGGTCGGCCCCGACGAGCGCGCGGCCAGATTCAGCGCGTGGAGCCAGGACTTCGTCGACGACCTGGACTGGGGCGAGTCAGGCGATCCCGTGTGCCGGGCCGTCATCGACACGATCCGCCGCTGGGACATCCCGCAGTCCTACTTCGCCGATTTTCTCGACTCGATGCGGATGGACCTCACGGTCACCGAGTACGCAACGTTCGAGGATCTGTCGAAGTACACCTGGGGCTCCGCGGCGGTGATCGGCCTGCAGATGCTGCCGATCCTCGGCCGGGCCGACGACTCGATCAGCTGGGAGACGCTCGAGCCGCACGCGATCGACCTGGGCGTGGCGTTCCAGCTGACGAACTTCCTGCGCGACGTCGCCGAGGATCTGCGCCTCGGCCGGATCTACCTGCCGCAGGACTCGCTCGCGGCGTTCGGCGTAGACCGGGAGCGGCTGGCGCGCGGACGGGTGGACGAGCCGATCCGCAACCTGCTCGCCTTCGAGATCGCCCGGGCCCGTGACCTGTACGTCCGCGCGGCGCCCGGGATCGACCTCGTGCACACCACATCGCGTCCCTGCCTGCACGCCGCGCTGACGCTCTACAGCGGCATCCTCGACGAGATCGAGCGGGCCGGCTACGACGTGTTCAGCGGGCGGGTCGCCGTGTCGCTGGGCCGGCGCGCACGCGTCGGCACGCGCGGGCTCATCGGTGCGTGGACGACCCGGCGCGGGCAGCTTGGCGGCCGAGCCACACCCACGTCGACAACGTCAGCACGATCATCGCGAAGCCGAACAGCAGGTCTTCGACGGGCGCGTTCGCGATCCGGACGCCGGTGATCGCCCGGCGGTCGTACCGGACGACCGGCAAACCGGTCAGCACGCCGTTGACGACCAGCTGGAAGAACAGCATCAACGCGTACGCCGTCCAGAATGCCTTACGCCGCAGGAGATTCGTGCGCCAAATTGCCTGATCGACCAGCGCCGCACCGGCCACGCCGACCAGTGCAAGCACGGTATACGTCACTGCTCGTCGCCGACTGTCCACTGTGGACGCCGCCGGCGCACCGCTTCGAGCGTGAGCACCGCGCAGGTCGGCACCACGAGGAAGAACAGGAACTCCTCCAGCGGCAGGCGTCCGGGCAGGAGCACGCCGGTGATGAAGTGCCGCTCGTAGGTCCACTGGTGGTGATGGATCGCGTAGACGTCCCACCCGGCGAAGATCACGACGGTCGGCGCGAGCGTGAGCAACAGGCGTCGCCAGCGCGCGTACACGCGAGTGCGCAGCACGATCTCGAGCGGCGCCGTGCCGACCAGGCAGGCCGCCAGCACTGCCAGGTAGGAGAAGTGCGACATCAGTAGCCGGCGACCTGCGCGCGCCGCTTGACCTCGCGGCTGCGGTTCTCGCGAAGCGCCTGGACGGGCGTGCCGGGCAGCGAGTCGTCGTCGCGGAACAGCCAGTCGACGATCTCGTGATCCTCGTAGCCGCCGT
>DASXRA010000320.1:0-12030 GCA_036506855.1 Jatrophihabitantaceae bacterium | reverse complement strand
GTCGTCGGACCCGTCGTCAACGACCTGATCCAGCGGGCGCACGGAGGTGGGTGGGCGCCTGAGCCGGGCCAGGAGGCCTCGTAATCCGGGGCCGTCCACCAAAAGCCGCCGACTCGTGACCTGCGCGCGTCCAGCGCAAGCCCGACCATGAGTACGATCCACCAGTCACAGGGCGGCGGCTATCGCCGCTGTCGTTGCGAATTTGCGCGCAGGCCTGGGTGCCTGTGCCGGGGAAAGGCAGCAAGCTGATGAATCACCGGCGATCACAGCGACTGTTGGCAATATCGGCAGCGGCCGCTCTGCTGACCGCGGCGCTCGCGGCCTGCGGAGCGGGTAAGAAGACCAACAACCAGCCCACCGGCGGCGGTACGCAGGGAAGCGGTGCCGGAAAGTCGATAACGATCGGCACGACCGACCAGGTCGTTGCGCTCGATCCAGCCGGCTCCTACGACTTCGGCTCGACGACACTCGAGACCCAGGTTTACCAGTACCTCATGGCCTTCCCGGCTGGCGGCGGTCCAGCCACCCCGGACGCCGCCGAGTCGTGCTCGTTCACGCAGCCGACCGAATACACGTGCAAGCTCAAGGCGGGCCAGAAGTTCTCCAACGGCGACCCGCTCACGGCGCAGGACGTCGTGTTCTCCTACCAGCGCGAGATCAAGATCAACGACCCGAACGGCGCGGCATCGCTGCTGGCCAACATGAAGTCGGTCGCCGCGCCTGACGACATGACTGTCGTGTTCACGCTCAAGAACGCCAACGACCAGACCTGGCCGTTCATCCTCGGCACCGACGCCGGCCCGATCGTCGACTCGAAGGTCTTCCCGGCCGACAAGCTGCTGCCCGACCAGCAGGCGATCGGCTCAGGCCCGTACAAGATCACCAGCTACAACAAGAACCAGCTCGTCCAGCTTGAGGCGAACCCGAACTACACGGGCGCGAACAAGCCCAAGACCGGCAAGATCGCGATCAAGTACTACACGTCCGGTCAGAATCTGAAGCTCGACATCCAGAGCGGCGCGATCGACATCGCGTACCGCAGCCTGAGCGCAACCGACATCGAGAGCCTCAAGAGTGCCAAGGACACCAAGATCGTGACGGGTCCCGGCGGCGAGCTGCGCTACATCGTGTTCAACTTCAAGACGATGCCCGGTGGCACCGATGCGCAGAAGCGAGCGGTCCGCCGCGCGGTCGCCTACTCGGTGGATCGTCAGGCGCTCTCCGACAAGGTCTACAAGGGCACGTACAAGCCGGCATTCTCGATGATTCCGGACGGTGTGACCGGCCACATCGACGCGTTCAAGGACGAGTTCGGTGCTGCGCCGGACAAGGCAAAGGCCACCGCCGAGTTGCAGCAGGCCGGCGTCAAGACTCCGGTTTCGCTGAACATCGAGTACGCGATCGGTCACTACGGGCCCAGCTCCGACCAGGAGTACAACGAGATCAAGCGTCAGCTCGAAGGCACCGGCCTGTTCAGGGTGAAGCTGCAGTCGACGGAGTGGGACACCTACACCGACGAGCGGGTGAAGGACACCTACCCGATCTACCAGCTCGGCTGGTTCCCCGACTACCCGGACGCCGATGACTACCTGAGCCCGTTCCTGGTCGAGGACAACTTCGTGCACGCGCACTACTGCGACCCGAAGGTCACCAACCGGCCCTGCGACAGCGACAAGATGAGCGAGCCGCTGAAGACCGAGGAGACGACGACGGGCAGCGGGCGCACCGCGGCGTTCGAGCAGATCCAGAAGACGCTGGCCAGCGGCCAACTGCCGTACCTGCCACTGCTCGAAGGCGAGCAGGTCGCCATCACGCATGGCAACGTGACCGGCGTCGAGAAGACCCTCGACCCGTCGTTCCTGTTCCGCACCTGGCTGTTCAGCAAGAGCTGACGGGAGGTTCAGCTAGAGGCGAACCGTGGCTACGGCGACCTCATCGGGATCGCTGCGCACGTATCTGGTGACGCGGCTCCTGCTCGTCATCCCGATGGTGTGGGTGCTCGTCACCCTGGTCTTCTTCGTCATGCGGGTGATCGGCGACCCGATCTCGTCGGCCTTCGCCGGGCGGCTGCCGCCGGATCAGATCAAGCTCCGCAAGCACAGTGCGGGTCTGGATCGGCCGATCCTGTCGCAGTACTGGGACTACTTGAGGGGGGTCGCGCACGGCGACTTCGGCAAGGCGCTGACCGACAACCAGCGGATCAGCCACGTCTTGGTGGTCAAGGGCGCGGCGACGCTGGAGCTCACGTTCTGGGCTCTGCTCGTCGCGCTCGTGGTCGGCATTCCGCTGGGTCGGGTAGCCGCTCGCTACCGCGACCGGCTGCCCGACGTCGGCCTTCGGCTGTTCGCCGTGCTTGCGTACGCGATGCCGGTGTTCTTCCTCGGGCTGCTGCTCCAGCTGCTGTTCGCGATCAAGCTCGGCTGGCTGCCCGCGTCGGGCCGGGCCACGACGAACACCGAGCTCGCGATCCAGAACGTCTCGCCGAAGACGAACATCTACCTGATCGACTCGATCCTCTACGGCAACAGCAGCTACGTCGTCGACGTCCTCAAACACAGCGTGCTGCCGGCGATCACGCTCGGCCTGCTCGTTGCGGGCATATTCCTGCGGCTCGTCCGGGTGAATCTGTTGCAGACGCTCCGTGCGGACTACGTCGAGGCCGCGCGGGCACGCGGGGTACCGGAGCGGCGGGTCGTGCGTGCCCACGCGTTCCGCAACGCGCTGATCCCAGTCGTGACGGTCATGGGGTTGCAGATCGCCGCCCTGCTCGCCGGGGCGGTGCTCACCGAGACAACGTTCGAGTGGCAGGGGATCGGGTACACACTGACGCTGTACCTGATCAGGCGCGACTTCGTCGCCGTGCAAGGGATCGTCACGGCGATCGCGCTGATCGTCGCGATCATGAGCTTCCTCATCGACGTGGTCGCGGCGATCGTCGACCCTAGGGTGAGGTACTGATGCACCCGAGATTCGAGGACGTCCTGGTGCGGGTCGCCGACGTGCGGCGCACCCGTAGGACGAGCGCGCAGCGGGGATGCCGATGAGTGTCGCATTGCCTGAGGTCGAGCAGACCGAGTCGCAACTCGAAGGGCGGCGCAGCCGCATCCCCGGTCTGGCCGCAATGCGTGCGACATCGGGATTCCAACGCGGCATGCTGGTGGCCGGCGCGCTGCTCGTGCTGTTCTTCGTCGTCATCGCCGTGTTCGCGCCGGCGATCGCGCCGTACGGCTTCAACGCCGACTCGGCTCGCGGCGTGGACTTCGTGCCACAGCAGGCGCCGTCCGCGCATCACTGGTTCGGCACGACGGTCGGCGGCGAGGACGTGCTCTCACGCGTCGTATTCGGTGCGCGCACCGCGCTCGAGGTCATCGTCCTGGCCTTGCTGCTGTCGATCGTCGTCGGTGTGCCGGCCGGGCTGATCTCCGGTTACCGCAGCGGCTGGCTCGATCGCGTGCTGGTGCTCGTCACCGACGCGCTGTTCGCATTCCCGCCGTTGCTGCTGGCGATCATCATCTCGGTGACCCTGGCCGGCGGGCAGGGCACCAAGACGGGCGGCATCCTCTCGGCCGCGATCGCCATCACGGTCGTCTACGTGCCGCAGTACTTCCGGGTCGTGCGCAACGCGACCGTGGCCGCGCGCGAGGAGCCGTACGTCGAAGCGGCCCGCGCCCTGGGGGCCCCGACCCGCGTGGTCATGCTCCGCTACATCTTCGGCAACGTCGTGCAGACGGTGCCCGTCATCGCAACGCTGAACGCAGGCGACGCGATACTGACCCTGGCGGGCCTCGACTTCCTCGGCTTCGGCATCGAACCATCGTCGGGGGCCGAGTGGGGCTACGACTTGAACAAGGCGCTGTCTGACACCGCGTCCGGGATCTGGTGGACGGGCACGTTCCCCGGCGTCGCGATCGTCCTCATCGTCGTCGGCGTGACGCTGGTCGGCGAGAGCCTCAATGACGTGCTCAACCCGCTGCTCCGTACGTTCAAGCTGGCCCAGGTCGTGCTGCCGCGACGGATTGTAGCCGGCAAGGACGGCTCATGACCGAACCTCCCACCGACCGCCGCCGCTCCGCTCCTCGCTGCGTTCCTCGCTGCGCTGCGGTACTCGCTGCGATGCTCACTGCGGCGGCCGGCTCATGACCGAATACGTCCCGATCGAGGTGCAAGACACGAGCGGTCCGGTGCTCGACGTGCGTGACTTGCGGGTCTGGTACGCGAGCCCCAAGGCTCCAGTGCAGGCCGTCGACGGCGTCACGTTCGCGCTGAACCCGGGCGAGGTGCTCGGGCTCGTCGGCGAGTCCGGATGCGGCAAGTCGACGCTCGGACGGGGCCTGATCGGCCTGCTGCCGCGGGGTGCTGCCGTCGACGGCGAACTGTACTTCGCCGGGCGGGAGATGCTCAGCCTTCCGCCACGCGAGCGCGAGGCGCTCCGCGGCGCCGGCATGGGGCTGATCTTCCAGGAGCCGATGACTCGGCTCGACCCGTTGATGCGCGTCAGCGACCACTTCCGCGAGGCGCTCAAGGCCCACGAGCCGGACCTGTCGAAGGCCGAGATGCGCACGCGGGCGCTCGACTCGCTGCGGGCGCTCGGCATCCCGCCCACCCGGTACCGCAACTACCCGCACGAGTTCTCCGGCGGTATGCGGCAGCGCATCATGATCGCGTTGGCGCTGGCCCTGCGTCCGAAGTTCATCATCGCCGATGAGCCGACCACCGCCCTGGACGTCCTGGTCGAGGCGCAGATCCTGCGGATCCTGGCCGACATCCGCCAGCGCTACTCGCCGGCGATCCTGCTGATCACGCACAACCTCGGCATCGTCGCCGAGGCCTGCGACCGGGTTGCCGTGATGTACGCCGGGCGGATCGTCGAGCAGGGGTCGGTGCGTCAGGTGTTCGCCGAGCCGCGCCACCCCTACACCCAGGAACTGATGCGCTCGGTGATCTCGCTTAAGACGCGCGAGCTGCACTCCATCGCCGGCGCTCCCCCGGATCTGTCCGATCCGCCGCCGGGCTGCCGGTTCCATCCACGCTGTCCGCACGCGATGCGAGTCTGCGTCGAGACGCCGCCGCCGACGATCGACGACACCGAGTGCTGGCTGCTCGACCGGAACCTGTCGAGCGCAGATTCGGCGCCGCTCGTCCGATCGGAGGTGCCAGTTGCCGACGAAGCCTGACACCACCGCCGTGACCGGCGCGGCGGCCGAGCGAGGCGGCGAGCCGCTGATCAGCATCCGCGACCTGCACGTCAACTTCGCGCTGCGCACGAACGCGGTCGCCCGCCTGCTGGGCCGCTCGTCAGGCATGGTCCGGGCCGTCGACGGTGTGAGCCTCGACCTCGCGCAGGGCGAGGTGCTCGGCATCGTCGGCGAGTCCGGTTCGGGCAAGTCGACGCTCGGTCGCGCCCTGCTCAGGCTCGTGTCGCCGAGCAGCGGAAGTATCCGCTACCGGGGACGCGAGCTCGTCGGCATGCGCGAGTCGCAGCTGCGCCCGATGCGGCGCAAGCTGCAGATGGTGTTCCAGGATCCGCATGCCTCGCTCAACCCCTCCATGACGGTCGGTCACGCGATCTCCGACGCGCTGCGCATCCATCGCCTGTATGGCAGCGATCGCGACCGCGCCGTCGCGGACGCTCTCGAGCGCGTCGGCCTGGCCCCGGCCGAGCGGTTCATGCCCAAGTACCCGGGCGAGCTGTCCGGCGGGCAGAAACAGCGCGCGGTCATCGCCCGGGCGATCTCGCTCGGGCCCGAACTACTCGTCGCCGACGAGCCGATCTCGATGCTCGACATGAGCGTGCGGGCAAAGATTCTCGGCCTGCTCGACGAGCTCAAACGCGACCTCGGGCTGACCTACGTCTACATCACGCACGACCTCGCGAGCGCCCGCTTCTTCTGCGACCGCATCGCGATCATGTACCTGGGCAAGGTGATCGAGATCGGCCCGACGGCCGAGATCTTCGACAACCCGCGCCACCCGTACACGGAGGCGCTGCTCAAAGCCGTGCCGGATCCCGATCCGTCCCGCGGCGTGGCGCGCGACCTGCCGCGCGGTGAGATCCCCGACGCGGTGCACCCACCAGCTGGCTGCCCGTTCCATCCGCGCTGCCCGAAGGCGTTCGGGCCCTGCGGGTGGGAGACCCGCGACGTGCGGATGATCCTCGAACAACGCTGGACGGCGGTGCCCGCGGAGCAGTACGCCCGCGAGTCCGAACTGGTCGGCGACCCGGAGCGATTCGACGCGATCGAGGAGTCGCCGAGCGAGGGCCTCGTGCGCCCGGCGTCGGGCTCCGGGCAGGATCTGCTCGAGCTGCTCGAGCAGGAGCGGTCGGCCGATCGGGCCGAGCCGCTGTGGCACGGCGTCGAGGGCATGATGGCTGACGGCAACGCGGTCCGGATCCGGTTCGCCGATCGGGCGATCCCCCGCTTGCTGCCCGTGCCGGGCACCGACGTCGAGGTGGCCTGCCACCTGCACCACGACCCGCAGGCCCAGCCGGCGGACGATCCGGCGTAGCCCGCTGGCCGGTCGTACCGGCCACTTACGCTCGGCTCAGGAGCGACACAGCTTCGGGGCGGAAGGTGGCTGTCATGACGGAGAACTACCCCGGCAGCGATCAGCCGCGCCGACCGCCCGAAAACGAGTCGAGCCCACAGCCTGAGTATCAGCCGGTCGAACAGGAGCCCGTCGATCCGCATACGGCCGATCCGCGGCCGGTCGAGCCGCACCGAGTCGCGAGCGCGCCGTACGGCCAGGTCTGGTCCTACCCCACGTCCGGCGGTCAGGCATACCCGCCGCCGACACCTGCTCCCGCGCCGCCCGCCGAGGGCACGTCCCGCCCAGCTCGCACCGCCCTTATCGCGGCCGTCACGGCGGCAGTCGTGGGTGGTGGCATCGGCGCAGGAACCGTGGCCGCGTTCGACAACGGCAAGACCACAACCGTCGCCAGCCTGCCGCAGACGAACCAGACCGCGCCCATCGCCGCGAAGATCGACGGCTCGATAAGCGCCGCCGCCGCTCACATCCAGCCGAGCGTCGTCACGATCGACGTGCGCGGATCGCAGGAGCAAGGCAACGGATCCGGCGTCATCATCCGCGACAGCGGCTACATCCTGACCAACGACCACGTCGTGTCAGTGGCCGCCGGCGGCGGCACGATGACGGTGATAACCCACGACGGCCAGCAGGCGAAGGCCAGCATCATCGGACGTGACACGTCCGATGACCTGGCCGTGATCAAGGTCAGCGGCCTCAAGAACCTGACGGCGGCGACGTTCGCCAAGTCGAGCAATCTCGTAGTCGGGCAGACTGTCGTCGCGGTTGGCGCACCGCTCGGGCTGTCCGACACGGTGACGTCCGGCATCGTCAGCAGCACTGCGCGTCCGGTGCGCTCGGGTGACAGCGACCAGGCCGTGTTCGACGCGGTGCAGACCGACGCCGCGATCAACCCGGGCAACTCCGGCGGCCCACTGGTCGATCTCAACGGCAACGTCGTCGGCATCAATGCCGCCATCGCCACCGCCAACTCCGGCGGCCTGCAGATCCCGGGCCAGACCCAGGAGTCGGGCAGCATCGGCATCGGCTTCGCCATCCCGTCCGACGAGGCGAGCCGGATCGCCGGCCAGCTCATCGACACCGGCAAGGCGACCCACGCGATCCTCGGCGTGAAGGTATCGGGCCAGCAGAGTAGCGCCTCGAGCACTACCGGCGCGGCGCTCACCGAGGTCGACGCGAACAGCCCCGCGCAGAAGGTGGGCCTCAAGAGTGGCGACGTCGTCACCCAGGTCGACACCCAGCGCATCGACGACGCCGACGCGCTGATCGCAGCAGTGCGATCACACGCACCCGGCGACACGGTAACGGTGACCTACCTCCGCGGCAGCACCTCGAAGACGGCTCGGATCACGCTCGGCACAGGCTCGGACTAGACCTTTCTGGATAGGCCGGGTCGCGCCCTCGCCTGCCGACGAAGACGCGGGCGTGCCCGGCCGTCGAAACCTCGCCCCATGCACACTGGACGCATGCCAACGCACGAGGTGTTCAACACCCCGCCCCCGCTGGTCGGCGTCAACGCGTTCACCAGCGACGCGTCGCTCGCCGGGGCCGTCGCGGCGCTGACCGATGTCGAGCTCAAGCCGCTGATCGCCCTTGGCGAGCTCGCCGGCAGTGAGCAGGCCCAGGACTGGGGACGCCTGGCGAATTCCAACCCACCGCTGTTGCGCACCCACGACCGTTTCGGGCATCGCATCGACGAGGTCGAGTTCCACCCCGCGTGGCACGAGCTGATGAGCGTCGCGGTCGGCAACGGCCTGCACGGAACGCCATGGATGCGGGCGGTCGCGCTCGAGGGCACGGACTCCGCAGTCGACCAGCGCGACCATCTCATCCGCGCGCTGAAGTTCTACGTGTGGGGTCAGGTCGAGGCCGGCCACGGCTGCCCGGTCTCGATGACGTACGCGATCGTGCCCGCGCTGCGCCACGCCCCGGACCTGGCAATCCAGTTCGAGCCGCTGCTCGGGTCGACCACGTATGACTTCGGGTTGCGCCCGCCGCTTGGCAAGGCGGGGCTGCTCGCCGGCATGGCGATGACCGAGAAGCAGGGCGGCTCGGACGTCCGCGCCAACACGACCCGCGCAGAGCCGTACGACGACCACTACCTCCTCACCGGGCACAAGTGGTTCTGCTCGGCGCCGATGTGCGATCTGTTCCTGGTGCTGGCGCAGGCTCCGGGCGGGCTGTCGTGCTTCCTCGTCCCGCGGATGCTTCCGGACGGCACACGCAACACGTTCTTGATCCAGCGGCTCAAGGACAAGCTCGGCAACCGCTCCAACGCATCGTCCGAGGTCGAGTTCGACGCGACACACGGCTGGCTGGTCGGCGACGAGGGCGCCGGCGTGCGGACGATCATCGACATGGTCACCATGACCCGGCTGGACTGCGTCATCGGCAGTTCCTCGTTGCAGCGCGCCGCGCTGGTGCAGGCGCTGCATCATGCCCGGCACCGGTCGGCGTTCGGACGACCGCTGGTCGAGCAGCCGCTGATGCGTGAGGTGCTCGCCGACCTCGCGGTCGAGTCCGCGGCCTCGACGGCGCTGTTCGTGCGTCTCGCCCGCGCGATCGACGACGGTGAGTCGGCGTTCGTGCGGCTGGCCGTCGCCGCGGCGAAGTTCTGGGTCTGCAAGCGCACACCGGCGTTCGTCGCGGAGGCGCTCGAATGCCTCGGCGGCAACGGCTACGTCGAGGACAGCGGCTTGCCCCGGCTGTTTCGGGAGTCACCGCTCAACGGCATCTGGGAGGGCTCCGGCAATGTGATCGCGCTGGACGTGCTGCGCGCCGCGCAGCGTGATCCACAGAGCGTGGCTGCGGTACTCGCCGAGCTCGACTCCGCTGCCGGTGCCGACGAGCGACTCGACTCCGCAATCGCCGAACTTCGGCGGCGGCTCGATGGGCTCGGCGCCAGCCGGGTAGACGACGAGCGCGGCGCTCGTGGCCTGGCCGGCCTGCTTGCCCGTTGTTTAGGCGCACATCTGCTGGTCAGTAACGCACCGGAGTCAGTGGCTCATCGATACGTCGAAAGCTGGCTGGGCAGCCCGACACTGTCGGTGTACGGCGAACGGCCCGGATCAGGCGCTGACGCTGTCCTGGACCGTGCCATATAGGACGTCGATGGCCAAACCGGCTCGGGACTTTTGTCCCGTCTACCGATCTGAGCTTGACCTCGGCTGCGGCATCCGCCATTGTTCTGAGTGCCGATACAGTTACTCATCGGATTCGGTAACCAACATGATCTAGGCGCTCGCGAAGAGATCGTCCCGGTTGTCGATGGTGACTTCGGACCTCGCGACGGACCCCCGACTGTCGCGAGGTCCGAACCGGCATTTGTAGTAAGGACTGGGATCCCGGCGGAACCCCCGCCCCGCCGGGAGACCGCCCAAACACTCACCCAAGTGCACAGGATCCCGACGATGCCGGGCGATCATGTGCACTTTGTGCGGCTGGAACGAGTTGATCTGCACAGGATTGGCCATCGGCCGCGGATCAATCGGCTTCGGCCTCGACGTCTTCCTCGGCTTCGGCCTCGGCCTCTTCGGCTTCGTCGTCCTCCAGCTCGTCGGCTTCGGCCTTCTGCGAGCGCTTGATGGTCACCTTGCCGGACTCGAAGTCGATCCGATTGCCGCCGGACGAGTCACCGATCTGCTCGCGCGTGGACTGCAGGCGCCGCTTCTCCTCGTCCATGTGGCGCTTGGCCGGGTTGAACAGAGCGTCGAGGCCCCACTGTGTCATGGCGCGCTCCCTGCCCGTCTCATACAACGAGGTTACGTCGTGCGAACGCTTCGGGCGAACGTTGGCCGAGGACGTAAGCCGCACGTAGCGTCGACGCCATGCTGTTCTCCCGCGCCAAGACCGAGATGATCACCGCCGAGCGCGCTCTGCACGGCCGCGATGGGTACGCGTTCACCGTGCCGCAAACCCACTTCGTCAACGGCCGCCCAATCCAGCCGCCTTTCTCGATCGTTCTGGCAACCGCGGTTTTCGGGCTCGGCTGCTTCTGGGGCGCCGAGCGTGACTTCTGGCAGACCGACGGCGTGTGGACGACCGCGGTCGGATACGCCGGAGGAGTCACGCCGTACCCGACCTACGACGAAGTCTGCTCCGGGCTGACCGGCCACGCAGAGGTCGTACTGGCGGTATTCGATCGGGCCGCGACGTCCTACGAGAAGCTGCTCGCGACGTTCTTCGAGGCGCACGATCCGACCCAGGGCATGCGTCAGGGCAACGATGTCGGCACGCAGTACCGCTCGGCGATCTACGTTGCCGACGACGCACAGCGCGGCGCCGCCGAGTCGGCGAAGGCCGCCTACTCGACGCGGCTGCAGGCAGCCGGTCTGACCGCCGCCACCACCGAGATCACAGCGGCGGGCCCGTTCTACTACGCCGAGGACTACCACCAGCAGTACCTCGCCAAGAACCCGGACGCCTACTGCGGCCTCGGCGGCACCGGCGTCTCCTGCCCGGTCGGCCTGTTCTCGTCGAACGAGTCCGACACAGCCTCGTAACCGACCGCTTGGAGGGCGGCGGAACCGTCCCCACCATCTCCGTCCTCTGCGCCGATCTCGACGTACTGTCCACGTCGCCAACCCGCCGCCACAGCATCACGAGCCGCTAGCCTGCCGCAGCCAGATCGTCGGGAGTGAATGCCTGAACCTGGTCGGCCGTCGCAAGATGAACCGGCCACAGCGGGACGCCTTGACGCCGGGCGGCGGCCAGCAAGGTGCGCGCCCAGACCAGGTCGTCGGCGCCCTTGCCGCCGGCGCCGGGCCAGGATAGCAGCACTGCGGCGCTGGTGGCCTCCGACTCATCGATGATCTCCGCGAGAACGCGCATCACGTTGTCGATGAGCTGATCGTCCGGGAGCTCCGGCACGTCGTCGATCGGGACGACGATCGGCAGGCTGGCGCCATTCTCGTCGAACCAGGTCGCCCAGAGACTGCGTCGAGCGAAGCCACCGGAGCCCACCAGAGCTCGCCAGTGGTGAGGAAGGTCGGCGTCGGAGCGCAGCGCGGGTAGCGAGGGACGATGCCCAATACCGTGATTTGTCATGGCGACAGTCTGGCGAGGTCGCCGGCCAGCCGTCGGCCGTTGTCCACAGGCCCCGTCGCTCGACTCGAAGCGGAGCACGGATACGCTCGCCTGACATCCAATGCCGACCATAGCGAGCCATGACACGGCCGGATCTGGAACAGCGGGTCACGCGAGCCGCGGAAGCGGTGCTCGCCGAGCAACAGTTCGTCAGCGCGATCGACGTGCTGCTCGGCCTGGGCTGGCTGGCGCCGTCGCACCTCGACCAGTGGCGGCAGGGCCGGGTCGAGTGTCTGGAGCGAGTCGTCCAGGCCAACTTGAGCAAGCTCACGGTTGCGATGGCGGTATTCCGGCGCTGGGCACGAGGCCGGGGGCTTGACCCCTCGGAGACCGACTATGTCGCCCGCACGCGGGACCGCCGCCGGCTCCGGTTCAGCGTCAGCGGGGACGCCACCATCG
>DASXRA010000319.1:0-2293 GCA_036506855.1 Jatrophihabitantaceae bacterium | reverse complement strand
CCGGCAGCTCCGCGCGGACCGTGCGGCCGCACTCGGGACAGCAGACGTGCTGCAGTCGGTGCTCGCTGATCTCGACCGCCAGCGGCGGCAGCTCCGCGACCTGGTGCCGAGCGGGCGCACCAGCCGGCGCGCGCTCATGCTCGTCGAAGACATGGCCGCAGCCGCAGCGCTCCGGCCAGTGGTCGACGATCTCCGTCGCGCGCTCGAGCGGAAACAGCGACCTCCCATGCCCGGGATGGCCCGGCTGGGCGCCCGCCTTCCGCCCCGTCCCGCGCGATCTGCCCCGCTTACCAAGCCAGGGTGGGTCGTGGCTCGGCGGCAACGACGAGTTACGCGAATCGCGCTTCAGCCGCTGCTCGAGCTCCTCCACCCGCTCCGCCAGCGCCGCCAGCTGCGCATCCTGCGCCTCCAGCCGCGCCGACAACGCCAGCAACGCATCGACGACCGGCTCGCGCCCCTGCGCGTAGATCGCCTCCGCCTCCCAGCGCTCCACACCAGCTCATTCGCCACCCCGAAACGGGTCCCTACCGACTGAACGCTTACGCTTTTTCGTTCAGGACGACTTGCACGAAGTCGAACCTGCGGTAGGTATGGAGCCGTTTATGGAGCTTTCGCGTCGAGAACCCGGGCGCTGAGCCGGTCATGCGGGCTTCCGGTAGCCGAGCTCGACGACGGTGTCACGGAGCCTGCGCATGGTGCGACTGACGGTGGTGATGGAGACGCCGGCGGCGACGGCGATCTCGCTACTCGTCTCAGCCCGTCGAGAACGCGCTCGCCATGTCGCCCTCAGCGGCGGGCTTCCTCGCGGAGCGACCGCTCGAGCTCGTTCGCGAGACAGATCTGCTCGGGCGTCTCGCACTCGACGAAGCCGCGCATCGTGCCCGTGGTGATGCCGCGCTCCGTGAGCCTGCCTGTCTCCTCGACCGCGGTCGCCTGCCGCGCCCGGCTCCGCCGGACGCTGTGCCGGCCATTCCGGAGAACGTCGTGACCGGCGATGCGGTCGACCATGGCGTCGGCGGCCGCGAGACCCGCCGCGATCCGGTCGTGGCCGGGCTGGCCCAACACGACCCCGGTGATCGTCGTCCGCTTGCCGTCGATCCAGCGGATGGCCCGGAAGGCGAAGCAGCCGCCCGCAGCGTCGTCCGAGCCGGTCTTGACGCCGACAAAGCCGTCGTGACCGAGCAATGTGTTGGTGTTGTGCACGGTGCCGGCGACCGGCAGCGTCGCGCTCGGTGTGGCGACGATGCTCGCGAACACCGGCAGGCGCATGGCCCGATCGACAATGCGCATCTGGTCGGCGGCAGTCGACACGGTTGCGTCGTCGTAGCCGCTCGGGTCGGTGTAGCGGGTGTGGGTCATGCCCAGCGACCGTGCGCTGGCATTCATCCGGGCAACGAACCGGTCCGCCGAGCCGGCGTCCCATCGAGCCAGAACCGCGGCGATGTTGTTCGCCGACGGCAGCAGCAGCGCCTGCAGCGCCTCCAGTTCGGTTAACTGCTCTCCGGCGGCGATGGACACGACCGACTCCCGCTGTCCGCGCCGGCGGTCGGTGTCGGCGACATCGGCGTCGGCGAGCGTGATCGTCGGGCCGTCCTGGCCGGGCCGTAGCGGGTGGTCACGGAGCACGAGATAGGCCGTCATCACCTTCGCGACGCTGGCGATTGCAGCCGCGTGCTGGTTCGGGCCGGCGTGGACCTGCGACTGTCCTGTTTGGACGAACGCAGCTTGGCCATATGCCGGCCACACCGTGCTGGGCAGCGCTTCGCCAAGCGCACCACGGTGCTCACTGCGAAGGACGTCGATGGGTGATGCGGCGGTCGAGGACGAGGACGCCAGCAACTGGTAGCCGAGGGCGGCGATCGCCGCGATGACGACTAGCAGGCCGGCGACACGGATCCTGCGAATCCGAATCCGACGTGTCGTTGTTCGTGTGGGACGCCAACGGGTCGTTGTTCGTGCTGGTTCGCGGTAGGTCATGCCGCCATTCAAGGCAGCGTGGTGTTGCCAGCACGTATCTGTTTTTCGATATGCCCACGACATCCGCCAGCTCGTAGCATCGGAGCATGCGGGTGTTGATCGTTGAGGACGAGCCCTATATGGCAGAAGCCATCCGCGATGGCCTACGCCTGGAAGCGATCGCGGCAGACATCGCAGGTGACGGCGACACCGCTCTGGAGCTGCTCAGCGTCAACGCTTACGACATCGCCGTCCTCGACCGAGACATTCCCGGACCTACCGGCGACGAGATCGCCAAACGCGTCGTCGCCTCCGGCAGCGGCATGCCGATCCTCAT
>DASXRA010000318.1:0-9006 GCA_036506855.1 Jatrophihabitantaceae bacterium | reverse complement strand
CGAATCGATCGCGCTGCAGGCTCGATCGGCTCAGCTGCCGCACGCACAGCTGCGGACCGCTCCACTCACCAGGACTCGCCCACGTGCCCACCGCTTGATCGCGCTGCAGGCTCGATCGGCTCAGCTGCCGCACGCACAGCTGCCGACCGCTCCACTCACCAGGACTCGCCCACGCTGCGGTGCGATTCCGATGAACCCGGAGCCGGCAGTAGTAACTGTTGTCCATGCTTGTGCTCTGCCTACATCAACGTGAGCAGAGCACAAGTGACCAGCACAGCCACCCGTCCGGCGGGCGGCGCGGCGCCGAATCACCCGACCGGCCCGATCATGTGCAGATCGGCCGCCTATGGCCTGCCGATCTGCACATGATCGGGACGAGAGCGGCGGCAGGGGCCGCGTGCCCAGGGGCCGAGCGCGCTGGGGCAGACTTGACCCGTGCAGCCATTCGACGTTCCGACTGTCTCGGTTCAGGAGCTCTCCGGCGACGCCCTGCTCCTCGACGTGCGCGAGCCCGACGAGTGGGCGGCCGGCCATGTCGACGGAGCCCTCCACGTCCCGATGAACGAGCTGCCCGAGCGGCTCGCTACCGAGCCGGGCGACCTGACGCCGGACCGCGACATCGTCGTGATCTGCCGGGTGGGCAGCCGCTCGGCACAGGTGACCGCCTGGCTCAACCGGCAGGGCTTCCAGGCAGCGAACCTCGACGGCGGGATGCTCGCCTGGGCGACGTCCAGGCGGCCGATGGTCAGCGACACGGGCGCGCCGCCACACGTCGCCTAAACGATCTCGCCGGGCAAGCAGGGGACCATTGCGGCTGTGAAACCTCGAGCGACGCGCGAGGCAAGGACGCCTCCGAGCCGTCCGCTCGTGGTCGCGCACCGCGGCGCGTCGTTCGACGTCGCCGAGCACACGCTGTCGGCTTACATGGCCGCGATCGATTCCGGCGTGGACGCGCTCGAATGCGACGTGCGGCTCTCGCGCGACGGCCACCTCGTGTGCGTGCACGACCGCCGGGTCAGCCGGACGTCGAACGGCCAGGGCCTGGTCAGCGAACTCGACCTGGCCGGGCTGAACGCACTGGACTTCTCGTCCTGGCACGAGGAATGGCCCGACACCGCCGACCACCTGCTGCGCGACGAGCCATACCTCGCCGGCGTCGCCCCCGACCGCGACCACCATGGCGGCGTGCTGACCCTCGATGCGCTGCTCGGGCTCGTCCGCGACGCATCGCGGCCGGTGCGGCTGTTCATCGAGACGAAGCACCCGACGCGGTACAGCGGTCTGGTCGAGAAGGAGCTGGTGCGGCAACTGGCCCGGTACGGCTGGGCCGGCCAGCCCGGTCCGGCGAGCAGCCTGCGGCGCCGCCCCGTCGAGCCGACGGACGGGCGGGTCACGGTGATGAGCTTCGCGCAGACTGCCCTGCGCCGGGTGCGCCTGCTCGCCCCGGACGTGCCGACCGTGCTGCTGCTCGAACGCCTGCTACCCGGACGGCGCGACGGCGTGCTGCCGGTGGGCGTCGGCATTGCCGGACCCAGCTTGGCGCTGGTGCGCGCGGAACCGGAGTTCGTTGCCCGCGCCCACGCGCGTGGAAACAGTGTCTACGTATGGACGGTCGACGAGCCGGCCGACGTCGAGTTCGTGCTCGGCCTCGGCGTCGACGCGGTGATCACCAACCGTCCGGGCGCCGTCGTCGAGCGACTGGCCCAGCCGAACAGCTGAACGCTCAGGTCGGCAGGCCGCGCATGACGCGCAGCGCTACCGACAGCGTGGCCAGGTCGGCGCTCTCGCGGGCCAGCGCCTCGGTGATGGTCGCTCGGGCGCGTCCGACCCGCTCGGCGTTGGTCTTCTCCCACTTGGCCAGCCGCTTCGTCGCGGGCAGGCTCTCCGGCGTGGACCCCAACACCGCTGACGTGATGGTCGACAGCGCGGAGTAGAGGTCGTGGCGCAGCGCGGCGCGGGCGAGCGTCGACCACCGGTCATCGCGCGGCAGGTTGCTGATCCGGGTCAGCATCTCGTCGACGGAGAACCGGTCCGACACCGCGAAGTGCAGCTGGGCCACCTCGTGCGCCAGCTGGCCACTGCTCTGCGCGATTTCGACGACGTCCAGCAGCAGGAACGCGGTGAGCAGCTCGCTGATGCGCACCGACAAATTGCGGGGTAGCCCGAGCCCGACGAGGCGGTCGACCTCGGCGTAGAGGTTCTCCCGCTCCGAGCCACGCAACAGGTGTGGGATCTGCGGCGACAGTTCGGCGACCGTCGCCTCGAAGTGCTCGATCTCACCGGCGACGTCGGTGATCGGGAAGCGGACGTCGATCAGCCAGCGCGTCGCCCGGTCGATGAGCCGCCGTATCTCGTGGTAGGCGGAGTGCTGAGCCTCCGTCGGGACCTCGTTGTCGAGCGCCTCGATGTCGGCCCACAGCCGTTCCAGGCCGAACACCTCGCGGCTGATCGTGTATGCCCGGGTGACCTGCGCCGAGTCGGCGCCCGTCTCCTCCATGGCGCGATGCGCAAACGTTGTACCGCCGCGATTGACCATGTCGTTGACGACGCAGGTCGTGATGAGCTCGTGGCGCAGTGGATGCGCGGACATGTCGCCCGCGAACCGGCTGACAATCGCTGCCGGGAAGTAGCCGGCGAGCACGCGCTGGAACCACGACTCGTCGGGCACCGTCGAGTCCGCGATCTGCTCGGTGAGCACGATCTTCGCGTACGCGGCGACGACTGCCATCTCCGCCGAGCACAGACCCTCACCCGCGGCCTCGCGCTGGGTCAGCTCGCGACCGGTGGGCAACGCCTCGAGCTTGCGGTCGAGTCGGCCCGCGTCCTCGAGCGCCTGGAGCAGTCGCGCGTGCACCGTCACCATCGACGGGCCGTTGTAACGCGTCATCGCGAGCATGACGTTCTGCTCGTAGTTGTCGCGCAAGACGTGAGCGGCGACCTCGTCGCCGACGGACATGAGCAGTTCGTTGCGCTCAGGCCTGCTCAGCCGCCCCGCCGAGATTGCGCGATCGAGCAGGATCTTCAGGTTGATCTCGTGGTCGGAGATGTCGACCCCGGCGGAATTGTCGATAGCGTCGGTGTTGATCCGCCCGCCGGCTCGCGCGAACTCGATCCGTCCGCGCTGGGTGAAGCCGAGGTTGCCGCCCTCGCCGACGACCCGGCAGCGCAGCTCGGACCCGTCGGCGCGAACCGCGTCGTTCGCCTTGTCGCCCGCGTCGGCGTGCGTCTCGGTGGACGCCTTGACGTAGGTGCCGATGCCGCCGTTCCAGAGCAGGTCTACCGGCGCGGCCAGGATGGCGTGCATGAGCTCGCTCGGTGTCAGCGTCGCAGTGCTCTCCGGCAGGCCGAGCACGGCTCGCACCTGCTTCGTGATCGGGACCGCCTTGAGCGCGCGCGGGAACACGCCGCCGCCCTCGGAGATGAGCGTCCGGTCGTAGTCGTCCCAGCTCGACCGGGGCAACGCGAACAGCCGCTTCCGCTCGGCGAAGGAACGTGCTGCGTCCGGGTCCGGGTCGAGGAAGACGTGCCGGTGATCGAACGCCGCGATCAGCCGGATGTGCTCGGACAGCAGCATCCCGTTGCCGAACACGTCGCCGGACATGTCGCCGACGCCGACGACGGTGAAGTCGTGCTCCTGGGTGTTCACGCCCAGCTCGCGGAAGTGGTACTTCACCGACTCCCACGCTCCGCGCGCGGTGATGCCCATTGCCTTGTGGTCGTATCCCTGCGACCCGCCAGATGCGAACGCATCGCCCAGCCAGAACCCGTAGTCGGCGGCAACGGCGTTTGCCAGATCAGAGAACTTCGCCGTGCCCTTGTCGGCGGCGACGACGAGATACGGGTCGTCGCCGTCGTAGCGACGCGTCTGCGGCGGTGGCACGACCTTGCCGGACGTGTCGCGGTTGTCGGTGAGGTCGAGCATGCAAGATATGAACGTCCGGTAGCAGTCGATGCCCTCGGCCAGGCAGGCATCCCGATCGGACGGGTCGGGCATCTGCTTGGCGACGAATCCGCCCTTGGCGCCCACCGGCACGATGACCGCGTTCTTGACCATCTGCGCTTTGACCAGGCCGAGGATCTCGGTACGGAAATCCTCGCGCCGGTCCGACCACCGGATGCCGCCACGGGCGATGAGCCCGAAGCGCAGGTGCACGCCCTCGACGCGTGGCGAGTACACCCAGATCTCGAACCTGGGTCGCGGCTCGGGGAGGTCGGGCATCTGGCGCGGCTCGAGCTTGACCGCGAGGGCGGCCCGGCGCCGGCCGGCGTCGTCGGTGCGGTAGGCGTTCGTGCGCAGCGTCGCGTTGATCAGCCGCAGCAACGAGCGCAAGATGCGGTCCTGGTCGAGGCTGGCCACCGCCGCGAGCTCGGCCTCGATCGACTCGACGAGGGTCAGCGTGCCGCCCTGCCCGTCGTCGACGACCTGGGCGGTGCCCGCGAGCGCCGGATCGAACCGCGACTCGAACAGCTGAACCAGCTTGTGGGCGACGGACGGGTGCTCGATCAGCGCCTGCTCGATGTATCCCTGGCTGAACGTCGTCCCGGCCTGGCGTAGGTACTTGGCGTAGGCGCGTAGCACGTTGGCCTGCCACCACGTCATCCCCGCGCGCAGCACAAGCCCGTTGAAACCGTCCTGCTCGATCTCGCCCCGCCAGAGCAGCCGCAGCGTGTCGATCACGTCGGTGGCCCGCTCGGCGTCGAGATCCACGCCCACCGGCAGGCGCAGGCCGAAGTCGTAGATCCAAGCCGCGGTACGCGGCGCGCCGACCGTAGGTCCAGGCGCCATGGCAGACGCAGCGGTCGCCGAGTCGTCGGGACGGGTGATCTCGTAGGGGCGTTCGTCGAGCACCTCGATACCCATCTGGGTGAAGATCGGCAGCGCGCGAGCCAGCGAGAGTGACCTGCCGGTGCGGTACACCTTGAGCCGCCGGTCGGCGTCGTCCTCGGCGGGCGGCGTGTAGACGTGGAAACCCAACCCGTCGTCCTCGGGCAGCGCCTCGAGCCGCTTGAGGTCGTCGACGGCGGTGCCCGCACCGAAGTCCTCCTTGTACGCCTCGGGGAACGCGCCGTCGTAGCGGCGGGCCAACCGCTCGCCCTCCTCCTCACCGTGGCCGACGGTGAGCAGGTCGGCCAGGTCGTCGCTCCACCGGCGGGTGACCCGCAGTACCTCCTGCTCGACGATGTGCCGCTCGGGCTGCGGCGGGACGGTGCCCGGACGCAGCGCGATCAGGAACTGCATGCGGGCGAACCCGAGTTCGACGATGCGGTCGTCACGGTCGATGAGCTCGCCGGGCCAGTACGCGACGATCACGTCGCGGACACGGCGGCGCGTCTCGGGCCCGAACCGGTCGGCCGGGAAGTAGACCAGCACGCTGATGAAGTCGCGGTTGAGGTGCGTGCGGGCGAAGACGCCGACCTGTCCCTGCTCGGCGCGCGCCACCACGAGTTGGGCCAGCCGCAGCAGGTCGGCGGTGGGCGCCTCGAGCAGCTCGTCGCGGGGCAGGGTGCGCAGGGCGGCCAGCAGCTGCCGGCCGGTGTGGCTGTTACCGCGCACGCCCGACCGCAGCAGGATCTCGGCGATCCGCTTGCGCACCACCGGTACGCGCCCGACGGTGCCTTCCTCGCTGGTGGTGATCAGGCCGAGGAAGACGTGGACGGTCTGCCCGGACGGCCCGTCCGCCCGGGACGGCGTCACGACGGTCACGCAGTCGTAGTGCGCGGAGCGGCGCACCCGCGACACGAGCGGCGACTTGAAGATGACGAGCGGCGCGCCGCTGCGGAACGCCGGCAGCAGTTCGAGCGGCGAGATCACCGCGTCGCCGCGCAGCACGCCTCGCGGATCGGCCGGCGCCGCGGCCCTGGTCGGGCTGGCCAGCTCGTTCGCCGAGTAGGCCGCGTGGCCGAGGATCATGAACGCACCGTTGGCCAGCCAGCGCAGCAGCGCTGCTGCCTCGCTGCTCGTCTCGCGGTCGAAGTTGCCGGGATTGGCCTGCAGCTCGTCGGCCAAATCGAGGATGATCTTGTACATCGCCGGCGCATCCGTCACCGCGTGGTGCACATCGTCGAGGACTCGCCGCAGCGCGACGCGGAGCCCGGCGGCCGTCGGCTCGTCGACCGCGTCGATCTCGACGTGCATCCACGACTCGGTGGACGCGCCGGCCGGAACCTCGGCGTTGTCGTCGATGTCGAGGATTTCGACGAGCCGGCCGTCGGCGTCGCGGGTCACGACGATCTGCGGATGCAGCACGCGCTCGACGGCGTGCCCGAGGCGTCGCAACTCGGCACGGACCGAGTCGACGAGGTACGGAGCGTCGGCGGTGACGATGTCGATCGCCGTCGTCGCGGCGTCCATGTCGGAGATCTTGATCAGCGTCTCGTCGGCACGCCGGGCGGCACCGAAGGACATGCTGTCGCGGGCAAGCGCGGCCAGCGCGCTGGCCGGGCGCCCCGGCAGCTGGCTCGTCGCATGAGCGAGATAGCGGTGCGAGAAGACGTCGGCTGTGACGTCCGGCGGATGACCGGACGTGGCGGACGTGTCCTGCGCCCGTAATTCGCTCATGGATGTCACCTCGTTGTGACGCTAGGGAGCAACCCTCATCCTCGCATCACCTGCGCCGGGCGAACGAGTCGCGCCTGACCGATCACCCACTCGTCGCCCAGTTCGTCCACGTCCGCGTGCCAGCCGAGCGTCGCCAGGCGGGCCGTCACGTCCGACGGGTCCAGATAGGACTTGACGATCCGGTGCGTCGTCCCGTCGGCGAGGGTCCGCTCGGCGACCTCGCGGGCAAGCCAGCTCTCCTTCGGGGCGTGCCGCACATGCTCGTCGACGAACACGACCTGGCCGCCGTCGACGATGCAGTCGGCGAGCCGCGTCCAGAACGCGGCGAACCGGTCCGCGGGGACGTGCGACAACCAGAATCCGAAGAAGACGACGTCATAACGGCGCGACGGCTGCCAGCTCAGCACGTCGGCGCAGACGAACTGCACGTCGGCGCCGGTGCGCGCCCGGGCGATCTCGATCATTTCCGGCGCGGCGTCGACGGCGGTCAGGGTGCGTGCCCGCCGGGCGAGACGCTCGGTCCACACGCCGGTGCCGCACGCGAGTTCCAGCAGGTCGGCGTCCGCGGGAATCCGCTCGACGACCGCGTCGATCAACCCCTCCACCTCGGCCGTCGCGTACGCGCCGCACTCGTACTCCGGGGCCCGCGCCCGGTAGTAGGCGATCTGCTCAGCGAGCAGGTCGAGGTTATCCATCCCGGGATCTTGCCACGGCTTGCTGCCAGGATGGACGGCGTGAACCTGCCCGATTCGGCCCGTCCGCGGCCGTTACCGACCAGCGCGTCCTATGCGATCACAGTGCGGCTCTACGCCGCGCCGTCGGCGGCCGTGGTAGGTGTGATCGCCACGGCGGTCGGCGCGGCCGGCGGGCTGGTCACGGCGATCGACGTCAGCGAGTCGCGGCACGACCGCATCACGATCGACGTCACCTGCTCGGCCGCCAACGGCGAGCATGCGCAGGAGATCGTCGCCGCGATCCAGGCCGTCGACGGTATCGAGGTGCACCGGGTCAGCGACCGCACGTTCCTGCTGCACCTCGGCGGCAAGATCTCCGTCGAGTCGCGGGTGCCGTTGAAGACCCGCGATGACCTGTCCATGGCTTACACCCCGGGCGTGGGGCGCGTATCGCTCGCGATCGCGGCCAATCCGGACGACGTCACGCGGCTGACCATCAAGGGCAACTCGGTGGCCGTGGTCACCGACGGCTCGGCGGTACTCGGACTCGGCAACATCGGGCCGGGCGCTGCCCTGCCGGTGATGGAGGGCAAGGCCGCGCTGTTCAAGCGGTTCGGCGGCATCGACGCCTGGCCGATCTGCCTCGACACCCAGGACGTAGACAAGATTGTCGAGGTCGTTCGTCTTATCTCGCCGGGGTTCGGGGGCATCAACCTCGAGGACATCTCGGCGCCACGTTGCTTCGAGATCGAACGCCGGCTGCGGGCCGAGCTGACCATCCCGGTGTTCCACGACGACCAGCACGGGACGGCGATCGTCGTGCTGGCGGCGCTGACCAACGCGCTGCGCTGCGTGTCGAAGTCGATGTCGTCCGCGCGGGTCGTCGTCGCCGGGGGTGGCGCGGCGGGGACGGCGGTGGTCACACTGCTGCTCGCTGCCGGGGTGTGCAACGTCCTCGTGTGGGACCGCGAGGGGATCCTCGCGCCGTCCGATCCTCGGCTGAACCAGGCCAAGCGCGCGCTGGCGTCGTTGACGAATCCGGCGGGCGTCACCGGCGACCTGCACGACGCGGTGCGCGGCGCCGACGTGTTCATCGGGGTGAGCGCTCCGGACGTGCTGCCCGCGTCCTGGATCTCGGACATGGCTGCGTCCCCGGTGGTCTTCGCGCTGGCGAACCCGGACCCCGAGGTGGACGTCGACGCCGCCCAGCACTTGGCCGCGGTCCTCGCCACCGGGCGCAGCGACTACCCGAACCAGATCAACAACGTGCTGGCGTTCCCCGGCGTGTTCCGTGGCCTGCTGGACGCCCGGGCGCACGAGGTCACCACGGCGATGTTGCTGCGCGCCGCCACCGCGCTGGCCGGCTGCGTCTCCGACGAGCAGCTCAACGCGACCTACATCGTGCCGAGCGTCTTCGATCCGTCCGTCCCCCAGGCGGTGGCGGCGGCCGTCCGCGAGGCAGCCGCGGTGCCCGCCCCGTCGTGAGGCCTAGGGCTTCAGGGCGCGGGCGGCGTCCAGGAAGCGGTCGTTCTCCTCGACGGTGCCGATCGTGACGCGGGCCCCGTGCCCGGCGAACGGGCGCACGATCACCTTTCGGTCGGCGCAGCCGTTGGACCACTCGACCGTGTCGTCGCCGAGCGGCACCCACACGAAGTTGGCCTGCGACGGCGGGATCGCGTAGCCGGTGACGATCAGCTCGGCCTGCACGCGGTCGCGCTCGGCGATGATCGCCTTGACCCGGTCCATCAACTGCGACTCGGCCTCGGGTTCGAG
>DASXRA010000317.1:0-6280 GCA_036506855.1 Jatrophihabitantaceae bacterium | reverse complement strand
CGGGCAGCGACGTCGTCGCCGCCGCGGCAATCGCGCCGGTCGGCGCGTACGTCAGGCCTTTCAGTGTCAGCGCGCTTCGCTGCAGGTAACTGCGCCACGGATGGTCCGGGAACTGGCCGCGGCCCAGCCAGTGCTGCCAGTGGTGCGCGGTCCAGACGAGGCGGCTGTAGGCGTCGTCGCTGGTCAGCGGAGGTTCCTTGCTGCCCCACGACAGCGCGACGAAGCGCATGTCGCCCTCCTTGAGCAGCGTGCGTGCGCTGGCCCGTCCGCCCTCGAAGCCCAGCCGCATGTCCGTGGTGAGCGTCAACGCCACATCCGTTCCCTCAGCGCCGACGGCGGCCTGGTGATAGACGTGGTCGGCGTAAGACCACTTTGCGAACAGGCGCCCGTAGTCGAACACCGGCTCGCACTCGACGACCGTCTGCACCTCGCCGTTCACGCATCGGATCATGCGCAGCAGGATGTGCTCGGCGTCGTAGTCGGTCGGGGTGCGCCGATGGGTGTGCGACAGCTCGTCCTCATGGCGCCACGGTCCGATGACGAGCAGGTCGCGCACGATAATCCAGCCGGTGGCCGTGCCCCAGCTGGTCTCGAGGATCATCGTGCCCGGCAGGTAGCGACGCGCAGCGGGTACGAGAACGTCCGACGGTGCGACCCGGAAGCTGCCGGCGTGCCGGCCGAGCAACGAGCCGAAGACGCTGGAGGAGTCCATGCGCGGCAGGCACATCCACTCCACCGATCCGCCCGGCGCGACCAGCGCGGTCACCTCGCCGTCGGACAGGAAGCCGTAGTCGCCTATCGGCACCCGCATCGGGGTGGCGCTGTGCGGTGCGGCGTGGCCGAACCCAGCTGTGCCGTCCATCCCCGCAGGATGAACGATGCGGAGGGTCATAACAAGCGACACTCAGTCGCTGATCGCCACGGCTTCCGGTTCGGGCACCGCCATCCCGGCAGCCAGCCGGGCGGCCACGGCTGTCGCGAGCGCTCGTCCGGCCCACTGGACGGCTATGGCGAGGACGAGCAGCGCAACCGCGACAATGCCGTCGAGCCAGAAGTGGTTGGCGGTGGCCGCCACGACGAAGATCGTCAGCGCGGGGTGCAGCAACGCCAGCCAACGCCAGCGGCTGGTGCCGAGCCAGACCACCACGACGCCGACCAGCACCGCCCATCCGACGTGGACGGACGGCATGGCCGAGAGCTGGTCGGGGCCCACCGCCTTCAGCGCGGTGTACACCGACTGGCCGTACTGCTCGGCGGTGTCGACGAAGCCGAACCTCGGCAGCAGCCTGGGCGGCGCGACCGGAACGAGCTGCACGAGCAGGCACGACGCCGTCAGCAGCACGATGGTCGTGCGCACCTGCGGATACCGGTCGCGGTGGCGCAGGAACAGCCACACCAGCAACGCGCCGAGCCCGGCGAAATGCATGGTGGCGTAATAGAGATTGCAGGCCTGCGCGAGCAGCGGGTGGGGCACGATCAGCCGCTGCGTGTCCAGCTCGCTCGGCAGGTGCGAGTCGCGCTCGACCCGGATGATCCAGCGGGCCTTCGCGAACGCGCCCGACGTGCCGAGCAGCGACACCGTCGCGGCGAGTTGCCACAGCGCGTACAGGCCGGCGACATAGCCCGACTCGCGCGCGAAAGGCGCGATCGCCTGAAGCCTCGGATAGGTCGTGGCGCGGCATACGACCCCGAGCGCGACCAGCACGGCGGCGAGGATCGCTGCCTGCTGCCACGACAGGGCCATGTTGTGCATTCGCCTACTATGCCGAGTCGGATTCGGCTCGTAGCGCCGTGTCCGAAATTCACTCGGTGCGCACTCGTGTCGGCATCTAGATTTAGGGTCGGCGTCCGGCATCGAGGAGGTTGTATGGCACGGCGCAGTTGGCTCCTGTTTGCCGCGCTGTGCATCATCTGGGGCATTCCCTACCTCCTGATCCGGGTTGTCGTGCGCGACGGCGACATCTCGCCCGGCACGCTGGTGTTCGCGCGGACGGCGATCGGCGCGTTGCTTCTCACGCCAGTGGCTATCTCCCGGGGGGCGCTGCGTCCGGTACTGCGGTGCTGGCGCCCGTTGCTCGCCTACTCGGTCATCGAGGTGGCCGCGCCGTGGCTGTTCCTGTCCGACGCCGAGACCAAGTTGTCGAGCTCACTGTCCGGGCTGCTCGTGGCGGCGGTGCCGCTGGTCGGCGTGGGGATAGCCCGGCTACAGCGATCCGACGATCGCGTCGACGCTGCGCGGGCGGCCGGTCTGCTGCTCGGCATCGGCGGCGTGGTCGCTTTGCTGGGCCTCGACGTCGGCGAGGTGCACGCGGTGCCGCTCGTCGAGATGGGCATGGTCGTGCTGGCGTACGCGATCGGCCCCGTGATCTTCAGCCGCTACCTCGCTGACGTGCCTGGTATCGGCGTGGTCGTGCTGTCGCTGGCGTTGACCGCCGTGGGTTATCTGCCGGTCGCGATCGTCGATCCGCCGGCGCACCTGCCGGCCAACGTGATCTGGTCCGTGCTCGGCTTGGCCACGATCTGCACAGCGCTGGCATTCATCGTGTTCTTCGCGCTGATCTCGGCGATCGGCCCGGCACGCGCCACCGTGATCACCTATGTCAACCCGGCCGTCGCCGTGCTGCTCGGAGTCGTCCTGCTCGACGAGAAGTTCACCGTCGGCATGGCGGTAGGCTTCCCGCTCATCCTGGCCGGGTCGGTACTCGCCGCCCGGCGGCGCTCGCACGGCGCCACCGAACCGTTGCCCGCCGCGATTGCCGAGCCCGTCACGCCGTGAGCCGCCGATGCCGGCTCAGTCCAGACGCACCGCGCCGTTCGGGGTGTTGAAGACGGCGGCGACCAAGCCGGTCTCGTCGTCGTCGTAAGGGGCCTCCCAGACGACCTCGATCCCGTCGAGGGGCTGGCTGGACGACACGCCGAGATAGTCATCGACGACGGCCTCGTCGCCGGCCAGCTCGAGGCTGGTCAGCGTGATCGCCGATCCGTTCCCGGACGGATGGTGCGCGTCGTCGGTCTGCCATTGCACGAAGAAGGGACGCTGCGGGTCGACCGCGAGATCCTTGATGCCGATCTGTTTCCACCGCAGGTCGAACCCGTCTGGACGGCGCCGGTGGCCGTCGACGGCGCGCCGCCCGAGCCGCGACTCGATCGCCGTGATGTCGTGGACGCGCACCGCCCAGCCGAGCCACCCGCCACCTGCCTGCCGTCGCGCCTTGACGGCCATCCCGAACGGTGCGGTGTCGACCGCCGGGTGATCGAGGACGTCGACCACTTCGAGGTAGCAGCCGTTGTTCAGCCCGAGCACGAAGTTGCGCGTGCCGAACGACGGGTGGATGCCGCCGTCGGTGAATGCGGCACCGAGGCGCGCACCCAGGCGTTGCACGCACGCCGCCAGTCCCTCGGGCCCCGCCGCGTAGGAGAGGTGGTCGAGTCGCATCCGCTCATCGTGGCCCACTGCGGACCGTGTTCGGTCCCGGGGTGCAGTCACCGCATCGCGCGTTGAGGTGCTAACGCGTGTCGAGTCGCGACAGCAGCCACGACGGCCCCTCGACCTGGACGCCCGGCGCCAGCCGTCGACGCAGCTCGCGGTCGGCGGTGACGACCAATGTCTGCGCGCCCGCTGCCTGCAGCTGTTCGCTCTGGCCGACGATCGCGGTGTCGCCGTCACGCACCGCTGCGTGGATCGTGACCGCCGTGTCCCACCAAGCCGAGGACACCTGCTCGCCGGCCAGCGGCCGCGCGTCGCCCTCGACGACGAGCACGACACGCGGCAGCAGCCTGACCAGGCCGCCGCCGGACACGCCGGCAGGCAGTGACGCCGCGTCGATGCCGTGCCTGGCGACGTGCGCGAGCTGATCGCGCAGGCGGCGCGCGGCGCCGAGGCGGTCGCGCCACCACCCGTCCGGGCGCGAGCCGACGACGTTGGCCGAGTCGACGACGATGGTCAGCGGCCGTGGCGGCCGGCTAAGTAGCGGCCAGCTCGCCGCGAATCCATGGTGCAGCGGCAACCCGCCGACCTGCTCGGTTGCCCACCACCGGATCTCGATGCTCTCGGCGTTCGTGGCGTACGGGTCCACGGCGCGGCGCGGATGGGCGACGACGGTCGTGTAGGACCAGCCGCCGTGGTCTTCTCGCCACCAGCCGAGTGGTGCGACGGCCGACGCGTCGACAGCGGCCTCCTCGGCCGCTTCGCGAAGTGCTGTCGTGACGACGTCCTCGTGGCTGTCGCGCGCGCCGCCGGGGACGCCCCAGGTGCCGCCTTCGTGGGTCCAGGCGGCGCGGTGCTGGAGCATCGCGCCGCGCTCGCCGGCGAGCAGGAGGCCGGCTGCCCCGAACCTGCCCCAGTGCCGGTGGCCCTGAGCGCAACGCACCCAGCCGTCACCGTCACCCATGACGAGGTTCCTACCTCATGTTGCCGGGAGGTCGACGTCGGCCCGCCAGGTCGCCTCTCGGGCGGAAGGCCGCTCGCGGCGGCAAATGTGGGACCGGGGGCCATGGATCGGGCCGACGTCGTGCGCTCCACCGTACCTGGTCGACCGCAGCCCGTAGGCTGGATGCCTAGCCGGGAGGGCGAGCCTGGAAGGAAGGTGAGCGACATGTCCGACGAGCGCAGGCGACCGCATCGTCCGGCGCCCTATGCCGACCTCACCGCCCTCATCGACGCTGCTGGGGGCCAGACGGAGCAGAGCCGGGCAGAGATCGCGGCGGCCACGGCACACGCCCTGGTCAGCGCGGCGCGAGGCGACTCCGACCCCGACCGGCTGGTCGGTCTGGCCGACTCCGTCGGCATCGACACGCTCGCGGAACTGTGGCGCGACTGCGATCCCATGAGCCTGCCCGGCGTGCTGTGGGTGCTGTACCTCCTGCGGCAGTGGTGCCGGTCGCATCCGGACGACGTGGCCCGGTTGTGGCGCGACGGCGAGCCCTACGCGCCGGCCGACGCGGTCGTGGCGGGCGTCGGTGAGCATGCCGATACCGACGACATCCGCCGCCTCGCCGACTCGGTACTCGGCGGTGCCTACCGGGGCGACTTCGCTGTGGCGCTCGAACGCGCGGCGGCGTTCTTCCGGGTGATCGCGGCCGGCCGCCGTGAGGGCCCGGCTATGCGTGAGCCGGACGCTGAGTTGGCGCTGGCTGACCGCAACGAACGCACCGCGACCAATCTCGCGGCTGCGGCCCGTGCGTGGCGCGACGGCACGCTCCGTTAGCAGCGGTCACTGACGCTTTTCTCGCTGGCCGTCCACAGGGCGCGCCGTTGTCCACAGATCGCGATCTGCCGTTTCGTCCGCCAGCCCCCTCGAACGAGACTCGCCGGCATGACCGATACGCATGCCGGCGCCACCATCCTTCGGGTTCGCGAACCCGGTGATCTCATCGAGGCGATTCCCTACCTGCTCGGCTTCCACCCGCGCGAGAGCCTGGTCGTGGTCGGCTTGGACGATGGCCGCGTGTGCGTCACCGCGCGCGTCGACCTGTCCGAACTCGCCGACGCCGGCGTGCTTGCGAGCACCGTCCGGATCATGCGCGACAGCGGGGCGACGCATGTCCTCGCGGTGATCTACGAGGACCCGGCCACCGTCGTCGAGCGGCATGCCCTGCCGCAGCGTGAGGTGGTCGGCGCACTCGCCGACTGTGTCGACGCTGCTGGCGCCGACCTCGTCGATGCCCTGCTCGTCGTCGACAGAAGATGGTGGTCCTACGCCTGCGATGACGACTGCTGTCCACCCGAGGGACGCGAGATTCCCGGCGATGCGTCGCCGGCGGCGGCTGCTGCGACGTACGCGGGCCTGGTCGCGCTGTCCGATCGAGACGAGCTCCGCGCCGCGCTCGATCCGGACGACGACGCCACGCGCGCGCTGCTCGAGCCGCTGCTGGTCGAGCAGGAGCATGCAGTCGTCGCCGCGGTCCTCAGCGGTCGGCCGGAGCGGCGCCAGCGATCGGTCAAGCGAGCGATCTTCGCGGCGGCTCGTGAGGCGGACGAGTCGTTGTTCCTCGGCGGCTCGGGGGTGCTGTCCGACGAACAGGTGTGCCGTTTCGCGGTGGCCCTCGGCGAGACGCCTGTCCGCGACTCGCTCTGGCTCGCCGTCGACCAGCGTCGCCTGGACGGGCGCGTGCTGTGGCGCGAGATCGCGCGGCGTGTCCCGTCGCCCTACGACGCGGCACCGCTGTTCCTGTTCGGCTGGGCGTCATGGCGCGACGGCGACGGCGTCAGCGCGAGCATCGCGGTCGAGCGCGCGCTGTCGAGCGATCCCGGCTACACGGCGGCCGAGCTGCTCGGCGG
>DASXRA010000316.1:0-6099 GCA_036506855.1 Jatrophihabitantaceae bacterium | reverse complement strand
TTGCTCGACGAGTCCGAGCACATGCGGGTGCGTCAACTGCTGATGCCGGCGTTCCACGGCGCCGCGCTGCACGGCTATCAGAATCTCGTCACCGAACTGACTCGAGCCGAGCTCGCGCGGTGGCCGTCCGGCAAGCCGTTCCGGCTGCACGACCGGATGAGCGCGCTCACCCTCGAGGTCATCCTGCAGGTCGTCTTCGGTGTCACCGACGAGGGCCGGCTCGCCGAGCTGCGGCCGGTCGTCGACCAGGTCGTCACGATCAGCCCGGTCGTCATGATCGGGTGGTTCTACCCGAAGCTGCAGCGGTTCTGGCCGTGGCGGCAGTTCGCGGGAATCCAGTCACGGTTCGACCGGCTGCTCTACGCCGAGATTGCCGCCCGTCGACGCACCGATCTCACCGACCGCACCGACGTGTTGTCCCGGCTGCTCAAGACATCCGACGGTCTGACCGACGCGGAACTGCGCGACAACCTGGTCACCCTGCTGCTCGCCGGGCACGAGACGACGGCGACCGCCCTGGCCTGGGCGATCCACGAGCTGGCTCGCCGGCCTGCGCTGATGCAGCGCGCGCAGCAGGCGGCCGACGAAGGCGACGACGCCTACCTCGAAGCGGTCGCCAAGGAGTCCCTGCGGCTGCGCCCGGTGATCTACGAGGTGGCCCGCCGGCTCACCGATCCGGTCGAGGTGGCCGGGCACCTCCTGCCCGCGGGCGTGACCGTGATGCCGACGATCGGGCTCGTCCAGTCCGCCGCCGAACATCACGCGTCGCCGGACGAGTTCGACCCGTCGCGCTTCCTCGGTGCGCAGCCCGCCGCGAACACCTGGATCCCGTTCGGCGGTGGTGTGCGCCGTTGCCTCGGGGCAGGCTTCTCGCTGATGGAGGCGACGGTTGTGCTGCGCGAGATGCTGCGCCGCTACGACATCCGGCCCGATCGCGCGCGTCCCGAGGTGGCCAAGGGACGCAACATCACGCTCGCGCCGTCGCGTGGGACGCGAATGCTCGTCGCCCCGCGGGTCGTCACGGGGCAGCCAGCGTGAATGCCTCGGCGTCTGCCTCGGGGAGCCAGGCGCCCGGCGGCGGCTCGCGCCAGTGCTCGGTCCTGGCCAGCTCGTCCGCGACCGCATGCAGTGCGTCCAGGCCCGGGTGGCGAAGGTCGCGCCGGTAGACCATCGCCCACGGATACAGCGGCACCGGCTCGACGAGCGGCAGCACCACCACGCCCGGCAGCACCGGACGTTCGAGCATCGTCAGGATCGGCCGGCCGTGGCTGCGCAGGTGCTGCACCGTCTCGTCCAGCCCGACCGCGTGCGGATGGCGCGGCGACGGCGCGGCGCCGAAACGCGCGAGCAGCTGCTCGGCGAGGTCGACCCATTCCGGAGCCAGCTCGTTGCCCATGCTCGCGTCGACCTCAGTGCCGTGCAGGGCGTCGAGCGGGACGGCGTCCAGCTTGGCCAGCGGGTGCTCGTCCGACAGCAGTAGCGCGAGTGGCTCGAGTCGGATCAGCCGGCGGACGAACTGCGCGTCGGGGAACTTCCGCCCGGGCAGGACGCTGCGCCCGAACGCGACGTCGATCCGTCCGGCAGCCAGGTGCTCGAACGCGGCACCGAAGCCGCCGTTGAAGCGGGCGACGAACTCGGTTCGCGGCGCGCGCAGGCGAGTAGCGCTTAGGAGGCGGGCCGGGCTGTGCCCCTCGGCGAGCAGATCGACGAGCAGCGGGCGAGCCGACCCGTGCAACTCCTGGAGAGTCTGCTCGTACAGCGCGAGCAGTTCGCGCGCTCGCACGAGCAGGCGCTCGCCCTCAGCGGTCAGGGCGACCCGCCGGGTCGTGCGGGTGAACAGCTGAACGCCGACCTGTTGCTCGAGTCGCCGGATGTCGCGGCTGAGGGCCTGCTGCGCCACGTACAGCCGCGTGGCGGCCCGGGTGAAGTGCAGCTCCTCGGCGACTGCCACGAAATGCCGGAGCAGCCGCATGTCCACGTCGTCGGGCACCGGCGCCACCCCCGATTGACACCATAGCCGCGTGAATCGACGCTGAGCAGGTGTTGGACGTCGGCGTCGCCGCGAGGCGACGCTTGCCGCATGGTGTTGCTAGCGCCGTCGCCGTCGATCCTGCAGTCGGTGCAGCGGCGAACGATACGGACGCTCGTCGTCGCGCAGGTACTCGGCGCGGTCGGCCTGGCCGCCGGGGGCACTGCGGGAGCGCTGCTCGCGCAGGACCTGACCGGCGACACCGCGGCGGCGGGATTGCCACTGGCGCTCGTCGTACTCGGCTCGGGAATCGGCGCCGTGGTCGTCACCCGCATCATGAACCTCGCCGGCCGCCGAGCCGGGTTGACTACCGCTCATCTGTGCGGGGCGGCGGGCGCTTCTCTGTCGGTCGCGGCCGCCGGCCTGCGCGACTGGCCACTGCTGCTCGGCGGCTGCACGCTGCTCGGTTGCGGCAACGCGGCGGTGATGCTCGCTCGTTATGCCGCCGCCGATCTCGCCGGCGGCAGGCGTGGCCGCTCGATCAGCACGGTCGTGACGGCCGCCAGCGTGGGCGCCGTCGCCGGCCCGAACCTGCTCGGGCCTGTGGGCCGGGTTGCGCGCGGCCTTGCATTGCCCGATGCCACCGGCCTGTTCCTGCTGGCGATCCCGGCGTTCCTGGCCGCTGCTCTGGTGCTGACGGTGTTCCTGCGGCCCGACCCGTTGCTGGTGGCTCGTACGGGGACGTCGGCGGGCGCGCCCGTTGCCGCCCCGATAACTGCTCTGCTGGCCGCCAACGGCAATATCCGCCTCGCGTTGCTCGTGTTGGCCACATCGAACCTCACGATGGTGGCGATCATGGCCGTCGCGCCGGTGCAGATGCACGCCCACGGCGCGGGATTGGGCATGGTCGGCCTGATGATCAGTGCGCACATCGGTGCGATGTACCTCCCTTCGCCGATCACGGGTGCGCTGGCCGACCGGCTGGGCGCTCGGCGGGTGACTTCAGGCGCCGCGCTCGTCCTGGTCGTAGCCGGCACCGTCGCCCTCGTCGCCGGCTCAGGTCTCGTCGGGACGGTGATCGTCCTGCTACTGCTCGGGATCGGGTGGAATGCCGGACTCATCGGCGGCAGCGCGCTGCTGCGTGAGGCACCGATCGGGCAGTCGCAGCAGACCTGGGCCGAAGGGCTAGGCGAACTGGGCATGGGCGCCGCCGCAGCGGTCGGCGGTGGCAGCGCCGGACTCGTGCTGGGCGCCGGCGGATTCGCCGTGCTGTGCCTGGTCGCGGCCGTCCCTTGCGTGCTGTTGTTGGTCTTGATCGCCACGAACCCCGTCGCCGTTGAAGCCGCCGTCGAAGGAGAGACATGATCGTCACCCCGCACATCGCCGTCCGGGACGCGTCGCGCGCCGCCGACTGGTACAAGCGAGCGCTCGGCGCCGAGGAGCGCAGCCGCGTGCCGCTGCCCGGCGGCAAGGTCATGACCGTGGAGCTGTGGTTCGGCGACTCGCCGGTGATGATCGCCGACGAGTTCCCCGACCTGGGCATCGTCTCGCCGCTGACGCTCGGCGGTACGTACGGTGCCCTGCATCTGACCACGTCCGATGTGGACACGCTGTGGCAGCGCGCGCTTGACGCGGGCGCCGAGGTGTTCCATCCGCTCGGCGACACGTTCTGGGGCGAGCGGTTCGGGCAGATCATCGACCCGTTCGGACACCGATGGGGCATGGCCACGCATTTGCGTGACGTGCCTGCCGACGAGGTGGCGCGGGCCGCCGCCGAGATTTTCGGCGGCTAGCCGCCGGCTTGCGGCAGCCCGGCGGCGACCTCGTCGACGTGACCGGCCAGCACGACGTCCTTGTCGGTCACTCCCCCGGCGCTGTGTGTCGACAGCACGACGTCGACCCATCGCCAGCGCAGCGCCAGATCGGGGTGGTGGTCGAGTTCTTCGCATATCGGGGCGAGGCGATTGACGAACTCGACCGCCGTCGGGAAGTCGGCGAATTCGATCGAGCGTCGCAATTCCTTCGCGGTACCGGACCAGCCGGCGTGCAACCCCTCCAGTCGCTCGTCAACGGCTTGCTGGCTGAGCAACTCTGTTGCCATGATCGACTCCTTCCGCGAACCGCTCATACCACGGTAGTGCCGGCCGCTACGCTGCCCCCGTGACTGCCCTCATCAGCGAGCAACCCGCCTCGGCCCTCCACCGCGCTCCTCGCTGCGCTGCGTTCCTCGCTGCGCTGCTCATGGAGGACCTCGGCTCATGAGCGATGACCGGCTGGTGTGGATCGACTGCGAGATGACCGGGCTCGAGCTGACCCGCGACGCCCTGATCGAGATCGCCGTACTCGTCACCGACGCCGAGTTGAAGCTGCTCGACGTCGGCATCGACATCGTGATCCACACCCACGACGACATCCTCGACACGATGGTGCCCTACGTGCAGGAGATGCACGCCTCGTCCGGCCTGACCGATGCCGTCCGAGCCTCGACCGTCACGCTCGGCGAAGCCGAGCGCATGGTGCTCGAGTACGTCAAGGCGCACGTACCCGATCCGAAGACGGCACCGCTGTGCGGCAACTCGATCGCCACAGACCGCGGCTTCATCGCCCGCGACATGCCCGCACTCGACGCACATTTGCACTATCGGATGATCGATGTGTCGTCCATCAAGGAGCTGGCCCGCCGCTGGTATCCCCGCGTCTACTACGCGCAGCCGGAGAAGGGGCTCGCGCACCGGGCGCTGGCCGACATCCACGAGAGCGTCCGGGAGCTCACCTACTACCGGCAGACGCTGTTCGTGCCGCTGCCCGGCCCGTCGAGTGACGAGGCGCAGGCCGCCGCGAAAGCCGTGCTGGGCGACTCGGCCGACACGGTAGACTGACGCGGCTCGGCGAGCGGGTCGTTCTGCTCACTCGCCGGACATGGTGGGTGTAGCTCAGCTGGTAGAGCATCTGGTTGTGGTCCAGAGGGCCGCGGGTTCAAGTCCCGTCACTCACCCCAATGAATACGGGGCTTCGGCACCCGAACCACGCGGCCCGCAGGCCCGTACAGCAACGAAGTACAGCAGTGACGTTCTCGGACCATAGGCTGCTCGAATGCCAAACGCGCCGGTAGAGATCCTTGGCTGGGACGAGACCAACAGCTACTGGGCTGCGAAACGCGACGGCGAACCGTCGTTCACCGGTGTTCAAGGTCTCGGTGACGCGTATATGGCGTGCACTGCGCGCGACGCCGACCTGATCATCTCCGACGACGTCTACGCCGAAATGGTTGCGGCCGGCGATGCCCCACCGGAACGTCCGAACTGGGTTCATCCGCCCAGTAGCGTGGAGTAGGCCCGTCGAGGTCATGCCAGGCTGTCCCCGAGCCGCTTGAGCGCTGCCCGGGTCGCTGGTGACGACGCCTCGGTGTAGATCTCCATCGTGACCGCGATCTGCGCGTGTCGGAGGATCTGCATCGCCACGCGTGGGTGCACGTCCAGGTCCGCGAGCAGGGTTGCGCACGTATGCCGTGCGTCGTGCACCCGAATCCGCCGGACGGCGGCCTTCTCGCAACGGGCATGAAAGTAGCGGTTGAAATTGCGCGGCTCGATCGGCGTCCCGTACCGGGTCGTGAAGATGAGCTTGAAGTCCTGCCAGGCAGGACCGGCGAGCGTCGCGGCTGTCGTCTGAACGGACTCCCGAAGTTGCAGCGCCGTGGTGCAGATATCCGGCAACGGCAAGGTCGCCTCTGAGGTCTCGGTCTTGGTGTCGCGCAGGTAGAGCGTGCCTCGCACCCGTTGCAGCTGCCGGCTCACCCGGAGCTCGGCGCGATCCAGCTCGATGTCGTCCCACATGAGACCAAGCACTTCACCACGGCGTAGCCCGAGCACGAGGATCAGGACGAATGCGGCATAGAGCGGGTCGTCGTCGACGCGGGCAGATTCGAGGAATGCGCGTGCCTCGTCGCTGGTCCATGCCCGGCCGCGACGTCGACGAACGCGGGGCAGCTTTACGAGAGCGGCCGGGTTCCGGCTGATCAGCTGGTCAACATCGCACGCGTGCGAGAGCGCGGCCCGCAGGCAGTCGCGAACGTTGGCGACACTTCGCGCCGACAGGAAGTCCTCGCAGCATTCACCGACAGCACAGCAACG
>DASXRA010000315.1:0-2085 GCA_036506855.1 Jatrophihabitantaceae bacterium | reverse complement strand
GCAACCTCCTGAGCCAGTCGTTCGGCCGTGCCTGGGCCTGGTTCCGCATACCGCTCGTCGATCCTCTCGTCGAGAAGCTGCTGCGCGTCAAAGAGCCGTCCGTCGTCGACGGCAGCATGGCGCCGGCGCACTGGTTCGCCGGTGTCGGGCAGCCGAGACGGACGATCAAGCTCGACGCCGACCGACGCGCCTTTGCCAACGTCGACCTTGCCAGCTACGACCCGGTCTTCGACGTCGCCGGACTCAGCGCCGACGCTGAGCTGGAGGCGGACGAGACGTCGCGCGCCGGACGGCGGGACGCGTACCGCGACATGTACGAGACGGCCACCGGGTCAAATGTGTCGGCGGAGCGATGGTTCCTGCTGCAGACCCTTCACCTGTGGGACAGGCTGCGTCTGGGCGAAGGCGGCGAGTCGTCTCTGCGGCGCGCCATGTCGCGCGCCGCGCAGCGCTACTACGCCGAGGTGTTCCTCGAGGGCATCGCGATCCCGGCCGCGGGACCGTTGGTAGCGCTCGACGTCGACGGGGTGCTCGAGGGCCAGGCCATCGGCGTGCCCGCGTTGACCAGGTCGAGCGCGCTGTCGCTGCGGGCGCTGCTCCGCCATGGGTTCCGACCCGTCTTGATGACCGGCAGGAGCCTGGCCGAGGTCAGGGATCGCTGCGCGACGCTCGGCCTGGCGGGCGGCGTGGCCGAGTACGGCTCGGTGGTCTACGACCATGCCCGCGGAACGGTCACGAGCATGCTTTCGGAGCACCGGCTGCGCAACGTGGCCCGCGCGCGCGAGGCCGTGGCTCGCCTCCAGGGCGTCGCCGTCGATGCCGACTACCGGTACTCGGTTCGTGCCTTTGCGGTCGGCGTCGCGGGTCGCCGCCGCACCCCCGATCTCGCCGCGATCGAGCAGGCCTTGCGCGGCGCCGGCCTGGCGGCGTCGGTCGAACTGATCCCCGGCGACGCGCAGGTCGACATCGTCGCGGTCGACGTCGCCAAGGGGACGGCGCTCGCCGAGCTCACCCGTCGCTTGGGCGCGGGTGCGGACGGCATTGCGCTCGCGGTTGGCGATGGACCTCGAGACGTCAGCGCGTTCGGGCTCGCGCGGATCGCCGTGGCGCCGGCGCACGCACCTGCCGCGGTCCGAGCAGCGGCAGAGCGCAAGACGTCGCAGGCCTACCAGCGCGGCCTCGCGGAGGCGGTGCGGATGCTGATCGGGCACCGGCCGGGCGCATGTGCGACATGCCGGCCGCCCCGCATGACCTCCGACAGGGATGCGCTGATAGCGCTGCTGTCGGCCCAGGAACGCGGCGTCAGGAGCATGGCCGCCGTCGCGCTCGCACTCGAGCTTCGCAATCTGCTGGACCGGGCCCGCCGGTGATCGCCGAAGCCGCAATCGTCAAGGGCAAGCTGCTCGCCCACGCACGCACGCCGCTCTACGGGAACGGGTACGCGCTGGTCATCAGCTCGGGCGTCTCGTCCGCCCTCGGCCTTGCGTACTGGGCTCTTGCCGCACGCCTGTATTCGGCGGACGCGGTCGGATTCAACGCCGCCACGATCTCGGCCATGATGTTTCTCGCCGGTTTCGCCCAGCTGAACCTCATGAGCGCGCTCATGCGCTTCATTCCCGAGGCAGGCAGGCAGGCCGCCCGCTTCATCCTCATCACGTACGCCGTGAGCACGGCGGTGGCGGCGGTCGCCAGCGCCGTGTTTGGAAGAAGCATCGGTGCTTTCGTGCCCACGCTGAGTGCGATCGGCGCGTCGCCGGTCCTGATGGTGTGGTTCGCCGCGGCGACGGTCGCCTGGTGTGTCTTCGTGCTCGAGGACAGCGCGATCACCGGCCTGCGCCGGGCAACGTGGGTGCCGATCTCCAACATCGGATTCTCGATCGCCAAGATCGTCCTTCTCATCGTCCTGGCCGCGACGTTCCCGCAATACGGCGTGTTTGCGTCATGGACGTTTGCGCTCGCCGCGTGTGTCGTGCTGACCAACGTCGTTCTCTTCGCCCGGCTCCTCCCGCGGCAGACGCGGGACATGCCGGGCGACCACAGCCAACTCTCGGTCAAGACAATCTCTCGCTTTGTGTTCACCGACTA
>DASXRA010000314.1:0-5851 GCA_036506855.1 Jatrophihabitantaceae bacterium | reverse complement strand
CCAGGCGCCGCGAGCGCCACGATCAGCCAGTCGTTGCCGTCGTCGCGGCGGCGGGCCGTCTCCCAGCCGTCCGACGTCGTGGCCGCTATTCCCGGGGCGAGCACGTTCGCGGGCGACGCGTAGAACATGTTGCTGCAGTCGGCGATCCGCCCGCCGTGCACAGTCGCGGCCAGGTCGACGCGACCGCCCAGCCAGCGCGGGTCCGGCACGACCTCACCGTGCACGCGCAGCCGGGCAACGCCGCCGTCGGGATAGATGGTGAGCCGGACGTGCGTGATCAGCCGGTCCGCGGCTTCGGCGGTCAGCACGTTGAGGGCGGCGCCGTGCAGCGGTGACTTCGCGACGAGGCGCACCCACGGCGCGGCGCGGACCTCATCGGCGGTCGGGTACCCCAGCAGGCAGGTGCCCTCGACGGACGCGAACGGCGGGTAGTTGCCGACGAAAAACGCGGTGTCGACCACGACCTGGCGGACGATGCCCGGGACGCCCAGCCGAATGATCGCCTCATCCTGGCCCGCCTCGCGGCGGCGCCGGGTCTCCCAGCCGTCGTAGACCTTGCCGCGCAGACCGTACGCCGACGTATCGTGCACGGCCGGGCTGGGCGTGATGAGGTTCTCGGCGCCGGCGAAGAACTCGTCGTTGGTCCAGATGACCGTGCCGCCGATCGCCCGGCTGGCAAGGTCTGGCCACCGCTCGCTCACGAGGCACTCCCGGTCCGGGTCAGCAGCCGTCCGCGCGGCGTCACGCCGTCGACCCGCGTGCCGTGCAGCCAGGTTTCGCGTACCACTCCCCGCAGGGTAGCGCCGGCGTAGGGCGTGATCGGGTGGCGGTGCCGGAGCAGGGCCGGGTCGACGACCCAGGTCTCGTCCGGGGCGAGCACGGCGAAGTCGGCGTCGAAGCCCGGGGCGATGGCGCCCTTGGACGTCAGGCCGGCCAGCGTCGCGGGCGCGGCGCACATCCAGCGGGCCACATCGGCGAGGCCGAACCCGCGCTGCGCTGCCTGGGTCCACACGGCCGACAGGCCTAGCTGCACCGAGGCGATACCACCCCAGGCCGAACCGAAGTCGCCGAGTTTCAGCTCCGGCGGGCACGGCGAGTGGTCGGACACCACGCAGTCGATCACGCCATCGGCGAGGCCCGCCCACAGCGCCTCGCGGTTGGCCGCATCGCGGATCGGCGGGCAGCACTTGAACTGCGTGGCGCCGTCCGGGATCTGCTCAGCGGCGAAGGTCAGGTAGTGCGGGCAGGTCTCGGCGGTGATCGGCAGCCCGCCCGCCTTCGCCTCGGCGATCAGCGGCAGCGCGTCCGCGGCCGACAGGTGGACGATGTGCACGCGGCAGCCGGTCTGTTGCGCAGCGGTACGCAGAGCAAGGACGGCGCGGGCCTCGGCCGACGGCGGGCGCGACTCGACAAAGCTGCGGTACGACGCGCCCGCAGGGCCGACCGAAGCCGCGTCCTCGGCGTGCGCGATCAGCAGGCCGCCGAAGCCCGCGATCACCGCCATCGCCGCTCGCAAGCCGGCCTCGTCCAGCGGCGGGACCTCGTCGACCCCGGACGGCGGCAGGAAGCACTTGAAGCCGGCGACCCCAGCGTCGTGCAGCGGGCGCAGCTCGTCGAGGTTGCCCGGGACCGCCCCGCCCCAGAACGCCGTATCGGCGTGCAGCTTGCCGCGGGCGGCGGCCTGCTTCGCCCGCAACCCGGCGACGGTCGTCGTCGGCGGGACGCTGTTCAGCGGCATGTCGACGATCGTGGTCACGCCCCCGGCTGCCCCGGCGGCGGTCGCCGAGGCGAAGCCTTCCCATTCGGTGCGTCCGGGCTCGTTGACGTGGACGTGGGTGTCGACCAGTCCGGGCAGTAGCACGCAGTCGTCGGGGATGCGGACGTCCGCCGGCGAGGTGGCGAGACCGATCTCGACGACCCGGCCGTCTCGCACCATCACAGTGGCTGAACGCTCACCGTCCGGAGCCACGACGCGCTCGGCCGAAATGACCAGTTCCGTCCCCCGAAATTCCTGCCGCGCACCTTGTTGCACGTTTAGTCCCTCTTCCGATCATTACGGGCCAGCCTGAACAATTTTGTGCAGACACCTCGCCCCCAGGAGGTACCTATGCGCCGACTCGTAACCCGGCTCTCCCTGCTCGCAGTCTGTACCGTCGCCGCCCTGCTCGGCGCCGCCTCGAGTGTCTCGGCGACGCCGGCTCATGCCGCGGCCAGTCATCCGGTGCACCGGATCTCGCACGCCTCGTCCCTGAACTGGGCCGGCTACGACGACATCGGCGGGTCGTACACCTCGGTGTCGGCGAACTGGGTCCAGCCGGCGGTCACCTGTTCCAGCCGCAAGTCCAGCTACAGCTCGTTCTGGGTCGGCCTCGACGGCGACGGCAGCAACTCCGTCGAGCAGACCGGAACGGAAGCCGACTGCTCGCACGGCCGGGCGGTCTACTCGTCCTGGTACGAGTTCTATCCGGCCTTCCCGGTCAACTACTCGGACCCGGTCGCGCCTGGCGACTCGTTCAGCGCGTCGGTCACCTACACCGGCGGCAGCGGCTACCGGCTCGTCCTGACGAACAACACGCGAGGCTGGTCGCACAGCACGAACGGCACCGCCCCTGGTGCGCTGAACGCGTCCGCCGAGGTCATCGCCGAGGCGCCGTCCAGCGGCAGCGTGCTGCCCCTCGCGAACTTCGGTTCGATGACGTTCACCGGCGCGACGGTGAACGGGTCGGCGCTCGGCAGCGTCGCGACGACCCAGCCGCTGACGATGGTGACGTCGGGCGGCACGGTGAAGTGCAGCGTGTCGGCGCTCAGCGGAGGCACCTCGTTCACAGCCACCTGGCACCACGCGTGAGGACGTAACCCCCCCGACGTCCGCACACGCGAGAGGGGACGGATCCCATGACCGGGTTCAGTCCCCTCTCGGTGTCTCGGTGTCTCGGTGTCTCGGCGCCCGGCCGCACGCGCCAGGCGATAGCGTGGCGCCGTGTTCGTAGCCCCCGCCAGCATGGCTGACTTCGACGCGATGCCCGTCACCGACGCGGCTGCCGAACTGCTGCCCTGCTGCGCGAGCCGCCGGTGGATCAACGAACTCGTCAACCGCCGTCCGTACGGCGGCCTCGACACCCTGATCGCCGCCTCGGACGCCGTGCTCGCCGGGCTCAGCTGGGCTGATGTCGAGGAGGCCCTTGCCGCGCATCCGCGCATCGGCGAGCGCACGCTGGAGCAGCGGCGCGAGGATGCATGGTCGCGGCAGGAGCAGTCAGGCGTGCGCCCGGCCGACGGCGAGATCGAGATCGCGCTGCGCGATGGCAATGTCGCCTACGAGGAGCGGTTCGGCCATCTGTTCCTGATCTGCGCCACGGGGCTCTCCGGCGGGCAGATGCTCGCCGCCTTGCGGGCGCGGCTGGGCAACTCGCCATACCTCGAGCGCGCCGTCGTGCGCACCGAGCTGATCAAGATCGTCCGCCTGCGCCTGGCCAAGGCACTGCGGTGACCGTCTCGACGCATGTGCTGGACGCGACGCGTGGCGGCCCGGCGGCCGGCGTCGGCGTCCGGCTGGAACGGGCCGACGGCACGCTCCTTGCCGCCGGCGTCACTGATCGGGACGGGCGGGTCGCCGACTTCGCGGGCGATGTCGAGCCGGGTGTCTACCGGCTGCGGTTCGACACCGAGAACTACCTCGGCGGCGAGACGTTCTACCCGGAGGTCGTGGTGACCTTCCGGGTGCGCGACGGCGCCGCTCGTCACCACGTCCCGCTGCTGTTGAGCCCGTTCGCCTACTCGACGTATCGGGGCTCCTGAGTGCTCGGGCCGAATCGTTACGGCAAGGCCGAGGTGCGCGTCGTCCGGGTGACCCGCGGCGCCGAGCACGAGTTGCGCGACTGGAACGTGTCCGTCGCGCTGTCCGGCGAGCTGTCCGCGACACACCTGTCCGGCACGAACGACGACGTGCTGCCGACCGACACGCAGAAGAACACGGTGTACGCGTTCGCAAAGCGCCTCGGCGGGGTCGAGCCGGAGGTGTTCGCGCTGGCGCTGGCCGCCCATTTCGTCGACACCGCCGACGCGATCACCCGGGCACGCGTCGCCGTCGAGCAGTACGGCTGGTCGCGCCTCGGCGCGCACTCGTTCGCGCGGCGTGGCGGCGAGGTGCGCACCTGCTGCGTCGTCCACGACGCCGAGGCAGGTGCCAGCGTTGTGAGCGGGCTGCGCGACCTGGTGCTGCTGAACACGACCGACTCGGAGTTCCGCGGCTTCGCACGTGACGAGTACACGACGCTTGCCGGGGCCGGCGATCGCGTCCTGGCGACGTCGATCGAAGCGCAGTGGCGGATGCGCGGCTCGGATACGGACTGGGCCGCGTCGTTCGCCGCGGCACGCCAGGCGCTGATCGACGCGTTCGTCGGCACGTACAGCTACTCCCTTCAGCAGACGCTGTACGCGATGGGCTCGGCCGTGCTCGCGGCAGTGCCCGCGGTGTGCGAGGTCCGGCTGGCACTGCCGAACAAGCACCATTTCCTGGTCGATCTCTCGCCGTTCGGGATGACCAACGACGACGAGGTCTACTTCGCCGCCGATCGCCCGTACGGGCTGATCGAGGGCACTGTCCTGGCCGACGACGCCCCGGAGCCTGGTCTCGCCTGGACCTAGCAGTGTGGTTGCGGACTTTGGCACGTTGCGCCGGGACTTTCGGCTCATGCCCGGACGCATCCGGCGCGGACATGCTCTGCCCTGGGGGGCGGCGCAACCTGATCAGCTTCGGTCTACGGGTGCCGTATTGACTCGTCGATCTGAAGGGCACCTCAGATGCGTCGCGGACGCTCCCTCCCACGCGTGTTGGCGCTGCCTACCGCGCTCGGCCTTTCCCTCGCGCTCGTCGCCGCGGCGGGGGACACCGCTCCGGTACCCGTACACGCGTCCACGTCTGGGTCTGTGTCCGTGTCAGCTTCCGCCTCGAGCCGCGCCGCCGCGGCGAATGCGGCCCTGGACGTCGCGTCCCGGCGGGATGTCAGCGCACGGGAGTCACTGCGACTCGCGCGCGCCAAAGTGGCCCCGGCGCAGGCGGTGGCCGCCCACCAGCGCGCCGCCCTCGTCCGGGCGAATGCCGCGTTCAACCGCGCCCGGCGCGCCAACCCGGCAGCCGCGGCCGGCTACGACGCCGCGACCGCCGCAGTCCGCCGCGCACAGGCCGCGTTCAACGTCGCGAGCCGAGCCGCCGCGTCCAGTGCCGCGAAACTGCGATCGGCCAAGACGAAACGGCACGCCGCCGACGTGGCCGTCACGCGTGCCGCCGCTGCTGTCCACGCCGCGCAGGACGCCGTCGACGAACTGACCACCACGGGCCCCTCGGACAGCCCCGACCTCGCCGCGGCGAACGCCGACCTGTCCGCCGAGAAGGCGGCCCTCGCCCGAGCGAAGCGCAAGCAGGCGTCGGCACACCGCGCGTACCGGGCCGCATCCGCCCGGGCGCGACACGACCGGGCCGTTCGTTCGCGCGTGACCAAGGCCGTGCACGCGGCAGGCGCACGCCGGTATCGGCTGGCGGCAACCGAGCCGCGTGGGCTGGCCTTGGCGCGCATCGCCGCCGCGAAGGCCGGCGCCGCCTGCCGGCACGCGACCGGCGTCCTGCAGGCACTACGGCTGCGCGTGCAACGCGCGGCGACCAAGGCGAGGTCTGCATCCGCTGCCTTCCGCAAGGCCTCGGCCGCAGCGCTGGAGGCGGTCCGCGGCATCGCCAGATCGCCCGTGTGCCCACCCGGAAACGCCTATGCCGGCGCGCGGACGAAGCGCGTGATATCGGCTCCGGGCCTGAAGATCACGCAGTACAAGAAGGCAGATCGCACGCCGATGTGGG
>DASXRA010000313.1:0-10398 GCA_036506855.1 Jatrophihabitantaceae bacterium | reverse complement strand
ACGCGGTTGCCTCTCGTTCGGAACAGCCGACCGTCCGGTGCGGCGCCAAACTCTCCCAAATGCTCATGCAGGATCGCGACCAGCTCGGGCGGTATCGGCACCGGTCGGGTGTCAGCGCGTGCCCGGTGCTTGAGACCCCGTTCCTCGTGGGTCGTTCCGCCGTCCGTCCATCGCTTGTTCGTCTGCGGGCGGGACTTGACCAGGGTCAGCTCGCCCAGCCAGTGCGAGGCAAGCGGCAGTCCTGCTCTCGCAGTCCGAGGGCCTCTGCCGGACGCAGACCGGCGAAGTACAGGCACGCGAAGAAGCCACGCACGTCTCGGCCGCGATCGAGTCTGCCGACGTAGGTCACCGCAGTCAGCAGTTCGCGCGCCTGATCGGGGTTGATCACGACGCGTCGGTCGACGACCTCGGACACCTTGGGTGCGCGCCAGCCGACTCGGCTCAGGTTGTTCGCCGCCAGTTCCTCGAGTTCGACCGCGTACTGCAGCGCGTTGTTGAAGACAGCGCGCCTGCGCCTGACTGTCGTTGGAGCCGCTGCCTTGCCGTTAAAGGCGGCCCGAAAGCGGGCCGCCGCGCCCGCCGTCTTGGCCGGCTCGCCTGCGGACCTTCGGCCCTCCGGCGGCCGGCGCGGCTGGGCGCGGACAAGGTGACGGGCCGTCGGTAGCCGGTTAGAAGTCATCACCAGCGCCAACGGCTCGTGCGTGTCGGGCAGATCGGCGACGCCTACGGCGGGACAAGCCACGGCGCGCCCGCGGTGCCCTCACTCATCGCACCAACCACCAGGCGCGGGACCACCAGGCCCTGCCGCGTTGACGTCCGCCGCGCCTGGATCACCCGGGCAGCGGGCGACTACCAGGACGCGTCGGCATGCTCGGACGTGGAATTCCCGATCATCGGCTGGCTAGAAGCTGAAGACGGGCGTCATCCACTCGGCTCGGACGACGCGGTACCGGTACGTCCGGCTGAGGAAGCGGAAGATGCCAGGGACATGCCCCGCTCCGTAGACGACACCGACGGCCATCGCATCCATGCTGTGCTGCTCGAAGATCCCGGATAGCGCTTCGTTGACCAGTGCGTCACGATCGTCGACGAAGACCTTGCGGTCGCCCTCGAATCGGTCGTCCATGGCCTGCTGTTCGGCGGTGGGCAGGTCGTCGACCGTCAGGAACGGGTTCATGAGGATCTCCGGGCCGACGAATCGGCTGAGCAGGCCGACGACAGGTGACGCGGCCCGCAGGAGCAGTCGATCAGACAATGAAATGTGGTCGCGTATCGAACGATCGAGGTCGGCACCGGTCATATCCGGGTAGATCACTGGCGGGCCGAGGCTGTCGTAGTCGATGTTCTGGACGACCATGGAGCTGCCTCGGCCCCGGGTCGACTGTTCGTACATCGTCTTGATCGCCGCAGTCTCTTCCGACGGGCCCTCGATGCCCTCGGCCACGATGAGATCGCAGTCGCGCAGACGTGTCGCGACGTCCGCATAGAACGACGGGACGCCGACGTGGATCATCGGATACATCGTGAACCGCAGCGACGTCTCTGGTCGCCGCAGCTGCAAGACCGCGGACCGCACGCCGGACACGCTCACCTCGATGATCTGCACACGGGAGATGGTGGCACCGCGAGCCTGCTTCAGCCCAGGTCGAGTGGCTGCGGCCAGGCATGAGCCGGCAGGAGCTCGCGCAGCGTCGCGGACCGGTCCAGGCCGAGGATCACCTCGGTGTCGAGGTTGGCCGGGTCGATCTGACGGATGAACTCCCGGCACCGGCCGCACGGCGGGAGTACGTACAGGCGTGCCGAGTCGTCACGCCACACGGCGACGATCCGCTCGATCCGGTACTCGCCGGCAGTGACCATCGCCGCGATGGCACTGTGCTCGGCGCAGAAGCCCGTGCCGGACGCGGTGTCGATGCACACCCCGCGGTAGAGCGAGCCGCTCGGCGTCGTCAGCACAGCCCCCACATCGCCGAAGAGTCGATCTCCGACGACGTGGGGGTTGAGCGTCTCGCTCGCGGCGAGGATCAGGTCGCGATTCGAGCGAACGATCACGATCGACGAGGTTAGCGAAGCGATCTGTAGAACCCGCGAACATCGTCGGCGAGGACGCCCGGTGCGGTGTGCGCGGCGTAGTGACTGGACACCTCGTCGTGGACGTGCCACGACACGATGTTCGCGTGATCGCGTTCGGCGAATCGCCGGATGGACTGGAAGTCGCCACTGCCCGCGGCGCACAACGCGAGCGGCACGGTGGTCGGGCCGGCCGGCGCCGGGCTGACCGCGTTCGCGTTGTCGTGGTAGAAGCGGATCGACGAGCCGGCCGTCCCGGTGAACCAGTACAGCGCGACGTTCGTCAGCACGAAGTCGTCGTCGAGATCGTCGCCGAGCAGCTGGTCGTTCCAGGCGAGCAGGCCGACCGGTGAATCGCTGATCGCGTGCGCGAGCGTCTGCGGCTGCTGCGAGTGCAGCGTGTTGAACGCGCCCTTCTTCTCCCAGAACCACTTGAGGACGTCCAGCGCGGCAAGCTCGTCAGCACTCATGCCCTCGAACTCGGCGGGGTCGCCGCTCGGGAACGAGAAGATCTGCGTCACGTGGACCCCGACCACATGCGAGCCGTCGAGCCGGCCGACCTCCGGCGAGATCATCGAACCGCCGTCGTTGCCGATCGCGCCGTAGCGGTCATAGCCCAGCCGCGCCATCAGCTCCGCCCACGCCTTGGCGGTGCGCACGGTGCCCCAGCCGGGCTCGGTGGTCGGGCCGGAGAAGCCGAAGCCCGGCAGTGACGGGATGACGAGGTCGAACGCGATCGACGGGTCGAGCCCGTGCGCTCGCGGATCGGTCAGCGGGCCGATCACGTCGAGGTACTCGACGACGCTGCCCGGCCAGCCGTGCGTGACGATCAGCGGCAGCGCGTCCGGTTCCGGCGAGCGCACGTGCAGGAAGTGGATGTTCTGGCCGTCGACCTCGGTCGTGAACTGCGGGTACGCGTTTAAGCGTGCCTCCCAAGCGCGCCAGTCGTACCCCTCGCGCCAGTACGTCGCGAGCTTGCGCACTCGCGCGGTGCTCACGCCGTAGTCGGCGCTGGGAGCCTCGGTGGCCCACCGCGCGCGGTCGAGCCGGTCGTGCAGGTCGTCGATGTCGGACTGCGGGATGTCGATGGTGAACGGTCGGATTTCGGGGGTGGTCATCAAAGCTCCTAGGTCGACTGGACTTGTAGCGACGACGGTAGGGGGCCAATAGGAAGAGTTCGCTCCTAATCGGATGCGACGATGGACGGATGTTGGAGACCTCGGCGAGACTGCTGCGCCTGCTCTCGCTGCTGCAGATGCAACGCGTTTGGACGGGATCGGAGCTGGCGCAGCGGCTGGGCGTCAGCGGCCGGACCGTACGCAAGGACGTCGACCGCCTGCGCGAGCTCGGCTACCCCGTCAATGCGAGCCGCGGCTCGGTTGGTGGCTACCAGCTCGGGTCCGGCGCCGCGATGCCACCGCTGCTTCTCGACGACGAGGAAGCCGTCGCCGTCACCATGGGCTTGCGAACTGCCGCCGGCGGCAGCATCACCGGCATCGAGGACGCGTCCCTGCGCGCCCTTGCCAAGCTCGAGCAAGTGCTGCCGCCGCGGCTGCGCCGCAGGGTCACCACGCTGCACAACGCCACGGTCCTCGTACCCCGGGATCGTCCGGCACCGACGCTCGATTCCGGCGTGCTCAGCACGCTCGCGGCGGCATGCCGCGATCGCGAGCGGCTGCGCATCGACTATCGCGATCACGCCGGCTCGTCCGGGCGGCGCACGGTGGAGCCACACCGTCTCGTCAACTGGGGCCGCCGCTGGTACCTGGTCGCGTGGGACGTCGACCGCCAGGACTGGCGGACGTTCCGAGCCGACCGGATCGAACCCCGCACGCCGACCGGGCCACGGTTCACACCACGCGAGCCACCGGCTGCCGACCTGGCGGCCTACGTCTCCCGCGGCGTATCGGCGGCGGCCTGGCGGTACCGGGCGCGCGTCACCGTTCACGCGCCGGCGGAGCGCATCGCCGAGCGGATCAATCCCGCTGTCGGCGTGGTGGAAGCTGTCGACGATCACACGTGCGTCCTCGACACGGGCGCCGACTCGATCGAGACGCTCGCCGTCCACCTGGGCCTGCTCGACGCCGAGTTCACCGTCACCGAGCCGGACGAGCTCGTAGCCCACATCCGCGAGCTAGCCACGCGATATCAGCGCGCGACGCCTCAGCGGTGACCTCTGACCAGCAGGTAGACCGAGATCACCGCGACGATGCCGACGCCGACAGTGAAGACGGTCGCGCCGGCGTGATTGCCTTCTGCAAGGTGCGTGAGGGAGAGGTAGTGCGCGGACATGGACACCTCCGCGATCGGGATCCCCGACCTGGATCGTCTCACGGCAGACTGTGCGCCATGCCGGGCAAGCGCAGCGCTGGAATCTTGCTGTTCCGCCGCGTCGACGGCGACGTGCAGGTGCTGCTCGGCCACATGGGCGGGCCGCTGTGGGCCCGGCGTGACGCCGGCGGGTGGACCATCCCGAAGGGCGAGTACCAGCCGGACGAGGAGCCGCTGGACGCGGCAAGGCGCGAGTTCGCCGAAGAGCTGGGCTTGCCGGTGCCGGCGGCGGACCTCATCGAGCTTGGCAGCATCCGGCAGGCGGGCGGGAAGGTCGTGACGGCGTGGGCCGGCGAAGGCGACGTCGATCCCGCCGAGATCGTCCCCGGAACGTTCGACCTGGAATGGCCGAAGGGCTCCGGACAGATCCAGCAGTTTCCCGAACTCGATCGCGTCGCCTGGTTCGGGGCAGACGAGGCCGCGCAGAAGCTCGTGGCCGCGCAGCGGGAATTTCTCGACCGGCTGGCCGAGCGACTCAGCCGATAGTCGGCAGATCCAGGTGTCCGTTGCGTGAGGCGATGACGCCGGCCTGGAACCGGGACGTCGCGCCGACCTGTGCCATGTAGTCGGCGATGTGGCGGCGGCAGGTCCGTACTGAGATCGACAGGCGGCGCGAGATCGCCTCGTCCTTCTCGCCGTCGGCCATGAGGCGCAAGATCGCCGCCCGCGTCTGGTCGAGCTCAGGGTCCGGTTGCCGCTCCTGGTGGAGCATCTCGTCGAGCGGCGAGGCCTCGGCCCACAACTGCTCGAACGTCGACACGATCCACGCGACGATATTGGGCTCGCGGACGATGGCGAACGCCGAACTTCCTGGCTCGGAGGCCGGCGTCGGCAGGATTGCCACCTCGCGATCAACGATGAGGCTGCGGCCGGGAACCGAGGGTGCCAATCGGATCCGCGCGCCGTGTTCGGCGAGTTCGCGCAAGTATGAGCGCGTTGCGCGATCTCGGAGCGCGACGTGCTGATAGAGCAGGCGAGTGACGATGCCACGCCCCAGCGAGTACAGGTTCGCCGTCCGCGTCTGCGGATCTGCCTGGCCACCGGGGCCGCGTCCGGGAGCCACCGACAACAGCTCCCGTTCGCAGTGCTCGGCGAAGTACATCAGCACGTTCTTGCGCGCCACCGGATCGCTCACGACCTCGACGTCCATGTGTGGCGTCATGTGGCGGAGAGCGTTATCCCATTCGGGCATCAAGCGCCGGATTGTTGAGCGGCGGGCCTCGATCGCGACGCGCCGAGCGCTCAGTTCGAGCTCCTCGGCGCCGAGCGACGACATCTCGGCGAGCGACGGGTTCACCGCGCTGAAGTGTTCCTCGTCGGTCGTGGCGATGAGACCGATCTCGCGGAGCACTGCCACCGGTTTGTCTAGTTCGTCGCTTGCCACACCGATGCGCGGCGCGAGCTCGCTGATCAAACTTTCGGGGTGCTCGACCATGGCGCGATACAGCGCGACGGCGAGATCGGTAAGTTCGCCACCCTCTGTCATATCGCCGTCCGTATCGCAGTTGGTGTCAGGCAGCTAGCTGCCAGCCCGAGCATTTGATATACCGTCTACGCGCGACCGATCCTATGTGTGCCGTGGCTTTCGCCAGGCCCCATCGGGGAAATTGGTTGCGGCTGTACGGCCTCGAACCAGATGAAGGGGGTCATTTTGTTCACAACGCACGCGAGACGGCTAGCGCTGGCCGTCTTGGCGGGTGTTCTGTGTGCTCTTACCTGGCCGGCGTTGGCCAATGCTGAGACCTCGGACGACACCGTCGTACTGACGACCAGCACCGTCACCAGCTCAGGCGGTCCAATGACGCCCATGGACTGGTGGACCTAGACAGCCACAAATCAACATAGACGTTGCGGCCGTTGTCCTGGCGGCCGCAACAGCAGGGCACGGCTCCGCTTACGAAGTGGTTTGGCATCGCGTCCGTCGGTGATGCCGAAGCAGTCGTAGTCGGAACCGGAGGCCGCCGTGGTGGGCTCGCGGAACGCCGAGACCGTCGTTCCCTAACCCCCCGGAGGAGCTGCGGAGAGGCTCGCGTAGCGGGCACCCACGGCGGCCGCTGCCTCTGTTCTCGCCAAGTCAGCGCCGATCGAGCGCTGGCTTTGCTACGTCACGGACCAGAACGCGAATGATCAGGGCAACGGGTACGGCGAACAGCGCGCCCGGGATCCCCAGCACCGCGCCGCCCACGAGAACTGCGGGCACTGTGACCACACCTGGCAGTTGGACGCTGTAGCGCATCGCCCGCGGCTGGATCAGGTAATCCTCGGCCAGGCGGAACCCGACGTAGAAGATCAACGTCGCGATCGCGGTCGGCAGGCCGACCGTCAGCGACACCAAGCTGACGACCACCCCGCCGACGGTCGAACCGACGGTCGGGATGAGGTCGAGCACGGCCACGAGTGCGCCAAGCAAGATCGGGTACGGCACGCCGAAGCCCCACGTCCATGCCCAGGTGGCCACGCCGGCCAGCACCGAGGTCAGCACGTTGGCCAGCATGAACCGGCTGATCTGGCGAAGCAGATCGTTCGTCACCCGCTCGACGGTCGGACGCCGGCTGCGCGGCACCAGCCGGTAGAACAGATCGGTGATTTGCGGCAGCGCGATCAGCAGCCACAGCGACAATGCTCCGACGATCGCGATGTCGGCGAACGCGTCGAACACGAGCTGACCGCCGCGCAGCACGTAGGTGATCACCTTGTCCGGCGAGACAGTCGCGGTCGTCGATGAGCTGTTCGTGATGGTGCGCAGCCGGTCGCCGAGGCCGCCGAGGTTGTCCTCGGCCTTGTTGATCAGGTCTGGGACGTTCTTGATCAATGTCGGCAACTGCGACGTCGCGGCGTCGATTGCCAGCACGATCGGGGCGAGCAGCACGGCGGCGGCCGCGAGCCATGCGGCCACGGCGGCCAACCACCGGCGCATACCGCGCCTCTCCAGCATCGCGACGAGCGGGTCGAGCGTCAGCGTGATCAGCAGCGCGAGCGCCAGCATGACGAGGACGGATCGCAACTCCTCGAGGATCAGCAGGAGCACGTACGCGACCCCGGCGCCGAGCGCGAACAGCAGCGCGGCCCCGACGACCGAGCGTTGCCGTTGATGGGTGGCCGGCTCGGGGGCGTCCTCGCCGTCCGCGTCGGCGTCGCCGTCGGCCTGTGCCACGGCACGAGCCTTCCACGAACGAGCTGATCGGTGCAGCGTCAGAGGTCGCCGAGCGCGGTGATCGGCGATTCGACGCAGTCGGCGACGAACCGCAGGAAGCCACCGGCGACCCCGCCGTCGCAGGCGCGGTGGTCGAAACTCAACGTCAGCTGGGTGACCTTGCGGACGGTCAGTTCACCGCCGACTGCCCACGGCCGGTCGATGATCCGGCCGATCCCGAGGATCGCGACCTGCGGATGGTTGATGATCGCCGCCGACCCGTCGACGCCGAACACGCCGTAGTTGTTGAGCGTGAACGTACCGCCGCTGAGGGCGGCCGGCGTGATCGAGCCGGAACGGGCCTCGGCGGTGCGGGCGTTGATCGCCGCGGCGAGCTCCCGGGTGGTCATCGTGTGGGCGTCGTGGACGACCGGCACCACCAGGCCGCGGTCGGTCTGCGCGGCGAGGCCGAGGTGCACGGCGTCGAGCAGCAGCACGGCGTCGCAGTCGATGCGCGCGTTGAGCTCGGGAAAGCGTCGCAGCCCGAGCACCGTGAAGCGGGCGAGCAATGCGAGCAGGCCCACCGGCTGGTCCGGCCGGGCGGCGTTCAGGCGAGCCCGTGCGTCGAGCAGATCGGTGGCGTCGGCGTCCACCCAGACCGTCGCTTCGGGAATCTCGCGACGCGAGCGGGTGAACAGCTCGGCTGCGGCGCCCCGCGCCCCGGTGAGCGGGATCCGCCGGTCCGCCCCACGCTCGGATTGCGCAACTTCTGGCGGTCTCACGCCGCCAGAGGTTGCGCGATCGGACGCGGCGGCCTCGACGTCGCTGCGCAGCACCGTGCCGTGTGGCCCGCTGCCGGCCAGCGTTGCGACGTCGATGCCGTTCTCGCGGGCGAGGCGCCGCACGAGCGGGGAGATGACCGGGCGATTGCCGATCGCTGCCGGTGCCGGCGACGCGGCTCGCGAGCGGCGGTGCCGGCGCGTCGACAGCGACGTGCCGTAGCCCACGAGCACGCTGCCGGAGTCATCGGACGGCTCGTCGATCGTGACCAATGGCGCGCCCACGGCGATCGTGTCGCCCACCTCGCCGTGCAGGGCGCTCACGACGCCCGCAAACGGTGACGGAACCTCGACGCGGGCCTTGGCCGTCTCGACATCGACCACCGGCTGGTCGACCCGAACCGTGTCGCCGGGCGAGACGAGCCACTCGACGATCGAGGCGTCGTTGAGCCCTTCGCCGAGGTCGGGCAGGCGGAACTCAGGCATCGGGGAGTACCACCATGTCGTCCCACTGCAGCCTGGCGATCGCGTCCAGGATGCGATCGACGCTGGGCAGGTAGTGCTCCTCGAGCATCGGCGGTGGATACGGGATGTCGAAGCCGGCCACCCGGGCAACCGGTGCATGCAGGTAGTGGAAGCACTGCTCGGTCACCCGCGCGGCGACCTCGGCGCCGAAGCCGAGGAAGCGCGGCGCCTCGTGCACGACGACGGCGCGTCCGGTGCGCCGCACGGACGCGCACACTGTCGCGTCGTCGAACGGCGCGAGCGAGCGCAGGTCGATCACCTCGACGTCGACGTCAGCAGCCGACGCGGTTTCCAGCGCGGTCGCGACCATCGGGCCGTACGCGATGAGCGTGACGTCCTTGCCGGGACGCCGCACGACAGCATTGTCGAGCGGCGCACCGGGGCTCAGGACAGCCGACTCTTTCGACCAGTAGCGGCGTTTCGGCTCGAAGAAGATGACCGGGTCGGGGCAGTCGATGGACGCCCGCAGCAGGCTGTACGCGTCGGCCGGCGTGCCGGGCGTGACGACCCGCAGTCCGGGCGTGTGCGCGAAGTACGCCTCGGACGAGTCGCTGTGATGCTCGACGCCACCGATGCCGCCGCCGTAAGGGATCCTGATGACGACGGGCAGTTCGATGCGTCCACGCGTGCGGTTGCGAAGCTTCGCCAGATGGCTGGTGATCTGCTGGAACGCGGGATATGCGAACGCGTCGAACTGCATCTCGACGACCGGGCGCAGGCCGTTCATCGCCATGCCGATCGCGGTGCCGACAATGCCCGCCTCGGCCAGCGGCGTGTCGAACACTCGCGACTCGCCGAACGACGCGGCCAGGCCGTCCGTGACCCGGAAGACGCCGCCGAGCGTGCCGACGTCCTCGCCGAACACGAGCACCCGATCGTCGGCGGCGAGCGCATCGGCCAGCGCGCGATTCAGTGCGCGGGCCATCGTCACCGGCTCGGCGGCGGCGGTCGCCGGGGTCGCCGATTCGGTGACCGTCACGCCTCGGCCAGCTCCTCGGCGAGCGCGGCCGCCTGGACGCGAAGGGCGCGTGTCGGCGTCGCGTACACGTGGTCGAACAGCGAGGCCGGGTCGAGCTTCGGATCCTCGTTCATGCGTTCGCGCACCGACTCGGCGAACGCCTCGGCCTCGTCGGCGATGCGCGTACGCGTTTCCGAATCGAGCACCGACCTGGCGGTGAGGTACCGGTCGAGGCGGTCGATGGGGTCACGGGCGAGCCACGACAGCACCTCGTCCTCGCCTCGGTACCGGCTCGCGTCGTCGGCGTTGGTGTGCGCCTCGATGCGGTACGTGCGGGCCTCGATCAGGGTCGGCCCCTCGCCGGCCTGCGCCGCCTCCAGCGCCGACTGGACCGCGGTGTACACCATGGCCGGGTCGTTGCCGTCGATCAGCATGGACGCGACGCCGTACCCGACACCCTTGTGCGCCAGAGACGGCGCCGCGCTCTGCTTCGACAGCGGCACGCTGATCGCGTAGCCGTTGTTCTGGACGAGGAACACGACTGGCGCGTGCCACACCCCGGCGAAGTTCAACGCCTCGTGCGTGTCACCTTCGCTGCTCGC
>DASXRA010000312.1:0-3979 GCA_036506855.1 Jatrophihabitantaceae bacterium | reverse complement strand
GCCCGTGGCGTGAGCCCGTGCCGCGAGACCGCCTCCTCGCTCGCCACGACGATCGCGGCCGCGCCGTCGGACAGCGGCGAGGACGAGCCGGCCGTGACGATTCCGCCCGCACGGAAGGCCGGCCGCAGACTGGCCAGTTTCGACGCCGACGTGGACGGGCGCGGTCCCTCGTCCACCGTCACGTCGCCGACCGCGACGATCTCGGCGGCAAACCGGCCGGCTTCGGTCGCCGCCACCGCGCGCTGGTGGCTGCGCAGCGCGAACGCGTCGGAGTCCTCACGGGTGATGCCGTCGAGCGCGGCGACCTCTTCGGCAGTCTCACCCATCGACAGCGTCGTCTTGGCGTCGAAACGGGGATTGGTGAACCGCCAGCCGAGCGAGCTGTCGACGACCTCGCCCGGACGCGCCCACGGCGTGCCGGGCTTGGCCATCACCCACGGCGCCCGGGTCATCGACTCGACGCCGCCGGCGACGACCACGTCGGCCTCGCCGGTGCGCACCGCCTGCGCCGCGGACGCGATCGCGGTCAGGCCGCTGGCGCACAGCCGGTTGACCGTGTAGCCGGGCACCGACGGGTCGAGCCCGGCCAGCAGCAGCGCCATCCGGGCGACGTTGCGGTTGTCCTCGCCCGCCTGGTTCGCGCAGCCGAGGATCACCTCGTCGACCGCATCGGCGGCCAGTCCGGTACGTCGCACGACCTCGCTCACGACGAGCGCGGCGAGATCGTCGGCGCGAATGCCGGCCAATGCGCCGCCGTAGCGGCCTTGCGGCGTGCGCACGCCATCGACCAGAAACGCCTCGGGCACGGCGTCAACCCCTTGACATGTGTGACGGTCCGTCCGGCATCATTCAACCGACCATTCGGTCAGTAATCAAGGAGAGGTGCCGTGACCTCGGACCCAGTGGGAGCAATGCTCGCGGGCGACCGGGCATCACGGTCACTCGGCATCGAGTTGGCCGAGCTCGCGCCCGGGCGGGCGGTCGCTCGCATGCGGATCACCGCCGACATGGTGAACGGCCACGCCATCGCGCACGGAGCATTCGTCTTCGCGGTGGCCGACACGGCGTTCGCCTGTGCGTGTAACAGCCACGGGCCGGTCACCGTCGCGGCGGGTGCCAGTATCACGTTCGTCGCGCCGGCACGCGAGGGTGACGAACTGGTCGCCGAGGCGATCGAGCGCACCCGTTACGGCCGCAACGGCGTCTACGACGTGACGGTTCGCCGCGACGACGAGGTCGTCGCCGAGTTCCGCGGCCTGAGCCGAACGGTGGGGACATGACGACCGATCTCACGGAGTGGATCTCGCGCGACGAGCTGATGTCGCTGCAGCTGAGCCGGCTGCAGGCGTCGCTGCAGCTGGCTTACGAGAACGTCCCGCACTACCGAGCCGCGTTCGACTCGGCCGGAGTGCATCCCGACGACTGCTGCGAGCTCGGCGATCTTGCTCGATTTCCCTTTACGACAAAGGCAGATCTGCGCGACAACTACCCGTTCGGCATGTTCGCGGTGCCGCACGACCACGTGCGGCGCATCCACGTGTCGAGCGGCACGACGGGCCGACCGACGGTTGTCGGGTACACGCAGGCAGACCTGGACGTGTGGGCCGACCTGATGGCGCGGTCCATTCGTGCGGCGGGCGGGCGTCCGGGCATGAAGGTGCACATCGCGTACGGGTACGGGCTGTTCACCGGCGGGCTCGGTGCCCACTACGGCGCCGAGCGCCTCGGCTGCACCGTGATCCCGGTGTCGGGCGGCATGACGGCGCGCCAGGTGCAGCTGATCTGTGACTTCGAGCCCGAGATCATCATGGTCACGCCGACCTACCTGCTCACGCTCATCGACGAGTTCGAGCGGCAGGGCATCGACCCGCGCGCCACGTCGCTGCGCGTCGGCATCCTCGGCGCCGAGCCGTGGACCGAGCAGATGCGCGGCGAAATCGAGCAGCGCCTGGACATCGATGCTGTAGACATCTACGGCCTGTCGGAGGTGATGGGCCCGGGCGTCGCGCAGGAATGCGTCGAGACGAAGGACGGCCTGCATGTCTGGGAGGACCACTTCTACCCGGAGGTCATCGACCCGGAGACCGGCGCCGTGCTGCCCGACGGCGAGCGCGGCGAGCTGGTGTTCACGTCGCTGACCAAGCAGGCCATGCCCGTGGTCCGCTACCGCACCCGTGACCTCACCCGGCTGCTGCCCGGAACGGCACGTCCGGCGATGCGCCGGATGGAGAAGGTGACCGGGCGTACCGACGACCTGATCATCCTGCGTGGCGTCAACGTGTTCCCGACGCAGATCGAGGAGCTCGTGCTGCGCACGCCGGCATTGTCACCGCATTTCCAGCTCGTCCTCACCCGGCCGGACCGGATGGACGAGATGACCGTGCGAGTAGAGGCCCGTGCCGATGCGACGGCACAAGCCCGCGCCTCCGCGGCCGACGAGTTGGCCGGAGCCGTGAAGGGCAGCGTCGGCGTCACGGTGGCGGTCGAGGTGGTCGATCCGGACACCCTCGAGCGTTCGGTCGGCAAGCTGCGCCGCGTCATCGACCAGCGTCGCGCCGGCCAGCCGGCATGACGGCGACCCGTCGAGGCCGGCCCGGCTACGACGTCGATTCGCTGCTGGCCGTCGCGGTCAAGGTCTTCAACGAGAAGGGCTACGACGGCACCAGCATGGAGGAGCTGTCGCACCGTCTCGGACGCACCAAGTCGGCGATCTACCACCACGTGTCAGGCAAGGAGGAACTGCTGCGCCTGGCGCTGGACCGCGCGCTCGACGCGCTGTTCGCGGTGACCGACGAGCCGGCGTTCCGTACCGGACGCGCGATCGAGCGGCTCGAGTACCTCGTGCGGCGCAGCGTGCTCGTGCTGGCCGACGAGTTGCCGTACGTGACGTTGCTGCTACGGGTGCGGGGCAACACGAAGGTCGAGCGGCGGGCGCTCGCGCGCAGGCGCAAGTTCGACCGGATTGTCAGCGATCTGGTGGCCGAGGCCGAGCGGGACGGTGACGTCCGGCCGGACGTCGATCCGGCGATCACCGCGCGCCTGCTGTTCGGCACGGTGAACTCGCTGATCGAGTGGTACCGGCCGCGCGGCGAAGAGGCGGCGCGGGAGCTGGCTGACGCCGTCTGCACGATTGCCTTCGGCGGCCTGCGCGTGCGTGGCAAGCTGAACGGATGACTCTCCCAGCTGGCACGCCAACCGAACTGTTCGTCGACGGGAAGTGGGTCGCCGGGTCCGACGGGACGCTGCCCGTCCTCGACCCGTCCACCGGCGAGGTCATCACCGAGGTTGCCCGTGCCGGGGCGGACGACGTGGCACGTGCCGTCGAGGCCGCGGCCGGCGCCCAGCCGGGATGGGCCGCCACCGCGCCGCGCGAGCGGGGGGAGGTATTGCGCAAGGCGTTCGAGCTGATGATCTCTCGACGCGAAGAGATCGCCTACGTGATGAGCCTGGAGATGGGCAAGTCGCTCACCGACTCCCGGGCCGAGGTCACCTACGCCGCCGAGTTCTTCCGCTGGTTCAGCGAGGAGGCGGTACGCATCGGGGGAGAGCTGCGCACGGCACCATCCGGCGCGAATCGCATCCTTACGTTCCGCAAGCCGGTGGGCGTCGCCTTGCTGCTGACGCCGTGGAACTTCCCGGCCGCGATGGCCACCCGCAAGATCGGCCCGGCCCTCGCGGCGGGCTGCACCGTGATCCTCAAGCCGGCGCACGAGACGCCGCTGACCGCGTTGCTGCTCGCGCAGGTGCTGGCCGACGCCGGCGCGCCTCCCGGAATCGTCAACGTGCTCACGACCGACCATCCGCGCGAGTTCACGGCGGCCGCGCTGGCCGACGCACGGGTTCGCAAGCTGTCGTTCACCGGGTCGACGGAGGTCGGCAGCCAGCTGCTCAAGCAGGCGGCCGACCGGATCGTCAAGTGTTCGATGGAGCTCGGCGGCAACGCGCCGTTCGTCGTGCTCGACGACGCCGACCTCGACGC
>DASXRA010000311.1:0-16894 GCA_036506855.1 Jatrophihabitantaceae bacterium | reverse complement strand
GTCGAGGTGTTCGCCGCCGCGTGCCCGCGCTTCGCCGACTTCGTCGAGCGCGGCGTGACGAGCGGGCGGCAGTTGCTGGGCCTGGCCGAGTCCTACCTCGCTCCGCTCAACCACGCGGGCGTCGACACGCTCGTCCTCGGCTGCACGCACTACCCGATGCTCACCGGGCTGCTGTCGGTCGTCATGGGCGACTCGGTCACGATGGTGTCGAGCGCCGAGGAGACCGCCAAGGACGTCTACCGCGTGCTGCTCGGCGCGGACCTGCTGCGCCCGGACGACGCGCCACCGCCGCGGCACGTGTTCCGGGCGACCGGGCCGGCCGAGCCGTTCGCCCGGCTGAGCCGCCGCTTCCTCGGGCCGGACGTCCTCGATGTCGCCGCCGCGGCGGCACATCCCGTCGGAGGTGTCGCGTGAAGCTGACCGTGCTCGGCTGCTCGGGCACGCTGCCCGGCCCGGACTCGCCCGCCTCCGGGTACCTCCTCGAAGAGGACGGCTACCGGGTCGTGCTGGATCTGGGCAATGGCGCGCTCGGCCCGTTGCAGCAGCACGTCGCGCCGCACGAGGTCGACGCGATCGTGCTCTCGCACCTGCACGGTGACCACTGCATAGATCTCGCGGCGTACGTGAACGTGCTGCGCTACGGGCCTGATCGCGCCGACGCGCGCATCCCGGTGATCGGCCCGTCCGGCACGAGGTCGCGCATCGAGGCCGCCTATGACCCGCTCGCGCGCAAGATCGGCCTGCAGGAGCTGTTCGATTTCTCGACCCCGCGCAGCGGCGAGCTCGGTCCGTTCGCGGTCTCGGTCGCGTCGGTGAACCACCCGGTGCCGGCGTACGCGATCCGCCTCAGCGTCGGCGATCGCACGTTCGTCTACTCCGGCGACACGGGCGAGAGCGAGGCCCTGGTGTCCCTGGCGCACGGCGCCGACGTGCTGCTCTGCGAGGCCTCGTTCGGCCCGGACGAGGCGTACATCCCCGATCTGCACCTGACCGGCAAGCAGGCGGGCGACCACGCCGCCCGGGCCGGTGTCGACCGGCTGATCGTCACGCACGTGCCGCCGTGGGGATCGCGCGATGTCGCCGTGGCCGAGGCGGCCTCGACATTCGGCGGGTCGGTCGAGGCTGCCCAGCCCGGCGCCGTCTACTGGATCTGAGTCGGTTTTGGCCGTCGAGGTGGCTCTATGACGCTGGGCGGCCAAAACCGAGTTCAGCCGGGCAGGAATGTCAGCCGCACTGTCCGGTCCGCGTTGTCCACGTTCGTGTCGACCAGGCAGATCGACTGCCAGGTACCGAGTTGCGGGCGGCCGGCCAGCACGGGCACGGTCGCCGACGGCGCGATGAACGCCGGCACGACGTGATCGCGGCCGTGGCCCGCCGATCCGTGGCGGTGCTGCCACCTGCCGTCGCGGGGTAGCAGCTCGTCCAGTACCTCGAGCAGGTCAGTGTCGCTGCCCGCGCCGGTCTCGAGGATCGCGATGCCGGCGGTCGCGTGCGGGACGAAGACGTTGAGCAGGCCGTCGCCCTGACCGGCCACGAAGCGGGCACACGCGTCGGTGAGATCGTGCACGCGGGCCGCGCCCCCGGTACGCACGCTGATCGTCTCGCTGAGCATGGCGCAATTGTCCGTCACCGAGTTCTGGGACAGTGGAGCCGTGCAAATCGGGATCCTCGGCCCACTCGAGGTGCGAAGCGGCGACCTTGTTGTCGATGTCGCCGGCGCCCGACTGCGCCGTCTGCTGATCCGCCTCGCGCTCGACGCCGGCCGGCCGGTGAGCGGGGCGGCGCTGGCTGACGCCGTGTGGGGCGATCAACCACCCGTGGACGAGGCCAACGCCCTGCAGTCGCTGGTGTCGCGACTGCGCCGCGCCCTCGGCGGCGCCGGGCTCGTCGGCCAGTCGCCGATCGGGTACCGGCTTGCGATCGAACCCGGCGACGTTGACGCGAATCGCTTCGAGCAGCTCGCGCGCGCCGGTGCCGAGGCGTTGCGCAGCGGTGCGCAGAGCAAGGCGGCCAGCATGCTGCGCGAGGCGCTGGCGCTCTGGCGCGGTCCGGCGCTCGCGGATGTCGAGGACGCCCCGTTCGCCGCCGCGACGGTGAGCCGGCTGGACGACCTGCGGCTGACCGCGATCGAGGATCGCATCGACGCCGACCTCACGCTGGGCAAAGGCGCGCAGGTCGTCGCCGAGCTCGACGCCCTGGCCGCGGACCATCCGCTGGACGAGCGGATCGCGGGCCAGCGGATGAAGGCACTCGCGGGGGTGGGCCGCCAGGCAGAGGCGCTCGCGGAGTACGAGCGGATGCGCGCGCGGCTGGCCGACGAGCTGGGCGTCGACCCGTCCGCCGAGCTGCGCGAGATCCACCTTGCCGTGCTCCGTGGGGGAGCTGCCACGGCGACGGCAACCGCGACGCCCCGCACCAACCTGCGCGCCCAGCTGACCAGCTTCGTCGGACGCGACGACGAGGTCGCGCGAATCGGCAAGCTGCTCGACGAGGGCAGGCTGGTCACGCTCGTCGGGCCGGGCGGCGCGGGCAAGACGCGGCTCGCGGTCGAGGCGGCGGCCGTGCTCGTCGACGGCGTCCCGGACGGCATCTGGTTCGTCGAGCTCGCGTCGGTCACCGATGCCGCGGACGTGCCGCAGACCGTGCTCGGGTCGCTCGGCCTGCGCGAGTCATACCTGCTCGAGCAGCCCACCAAGTTGACGCCGCGCGACGCGATGAGCCGGCTGCTCGACGGGCTCGGCGACAAGCGCGCGGTCGTCGTCCTGGACAACTGCGAGCACCTCATCGACGCGACTGCCGAGCTGACCGATCAGCTGCTCGCCCAATGCCGCGCGCTGCGCGTCGTGACTACGAGTCGCGAACCGCTCGGCATCTTCGGCGAGTCGCTGATCGTCGTGCCGCCGCTCGGGCAGCCCGCGCCGGACGCCGCGTCGGCTGAGGCCCTCGAATACCCCGCGGTGCGCCTGTTCGCCGACCGGGCGGCGGCTGTCCGTCCGGACTTCGGCATCGACGACAGCAACGTGCGTGCCGTCATCGAGATCGTGCGCCGCCTCGACGGGCTGCCACTGGCCATCGAGCTCGCGGCCGCCCGCCTGCGCTCGCTGCCGATCGACGAGATCGCCGCACGGCTCTCCGACCGGTTCCGGCTGCTGACCGGCGGCAGCCGCACCGCGCTGCCACGCCATCGCACGCTGCGCGCCGTCGTCGAGTGGAGCTGGGACTTGCTCACCCCGCCAGAACGGACGCTGGTCGAGCGGCTCGCGGTGTTCCCGGCCGGCACGACGCCACGCAGCGCCGAGGCGGTATGCGCCGACGACGACGTGCCGGCGGACGACGTCCTCGACCTGCTCGCGTCGCTCGTCGACAAGTCGCTGCTGCAGGAGTCCGGGCAGACCGATGTCCGGTACCGGATGCTGGAGACGATCCGCGAGTACGGCCAGGAGCGGCTGGCCGAGCGAGGCGAATTGACCGGCATTCGGGCCGCCCACGCGGCCTATTTCGCCGAGCTGGTCAAGGAGGCCGAGCCGCACCTGCGCCGCCCCGAGCAGCTGGTCTGGATCGCGGTGCTGAACGCCGAGCGAGACAACGTGCTCGCCGCACTCCGCCACCTCGGCGACCAGGGCGACGCGCAGGCGGCGCTCGACATGGCCGTCTCGATCGGCTGGTACTGGTCGCTGCTCGGCAGTCACGCCGAAGCGCTCACCTGGATCAGCTTTGCTCTCGACGTGCCCGGCGACACCGACCCGGTGACCAGGCTGGTCGGCGAGGCGATCCGGGTGATGAACTCGACCATCTCGCCGGCCCTTCTGCCGACGGAGGATCTCGAGGACGGCAAGCGGCGCATCGCCGATCTGAGCGCGCGACTCGACGAGGTCGATGCCACGTCGATTCCGCTGTTGGCGCTGCTGAAGCCCGTCGTGGCGATGTTCTCCGGCGACATCGGCCGGGTCGAGCAGTTGATCGAGGAGTCGTTCGCGTCGCCGGACCCGTGGGTTCGGGCGGCGCTGCGCTCGTTCCGGGCGGCAGTCGCCGAGAACAGCGGCGACGTCGAGTCGCTGCGGGTCGACGCCGAGCAGGCGGTGCGCGAGTTCCGCGAGCTCGGCGATCGGTGGGGTCTGGCGAACAGCCTGCAGATGCTCGCACAACTCAGGACCGTCAACGGCGAACTCGACGACGCAATCGCCACGTACGAGGAAGCGCTCGCGCTCGTGGTCGAGATGGGTGCGCGTGAGGACCAGGCGCTGATGCACGTACGCCTGGCCGACCTGCGCATGCGCAACGGCGACCTGGCCGAGGCGCGGCGGCTCGTCCAAGCGGCCGACCGGATGAGTGAGGCCACCGGCTCGGTGATGGAGTCGTTGTTCGCCCGCGCGGTCCTGGCCGAGCTCGCCCGCCTCGACGGAGACATGCCCGAGGCACGGCGGCTTCGGGACGAGTCACTGCGCAGGCTCGACGAGATCTCGCCGGCCCACCCGATCCAGGGCCACGGCAAGGCGATCATGCTGGCGATCGCGGCCAAGCAGGATCTCGTCGACGGTGCGCCCGACCTGGCGCGCGAGCGCCTGGCGGCGGCGCACGAGACGGCCATCGGCACCAAGGACATGCCGATCGTCGCGTCCGTCGGCGTCGCCGTCTCCGACCTCGCGGCACAGAGGGCACAGCCGGTGGACGCCGCCGAGATGCTCGGCGCCGCGGCGCGCCTGCGTGGAGCCGACGACGCCACGAACCTCGACATCAGGCGGCTGATGGCCACTCTGCGCGAGGCACTGGGCGACGCCGGATTCGAGGACGCGTACGAGCGAGGCCGGGCGCTCGACCGCGAAGCGGCGATCGCCCGGCTCGACCCGGCCGTGCTGGACTGACGGATCAGGCGCGCCGCCGGTAGGCCCGCAGCGCCAGCGGCACGAACGTCACGAGCAGGATCGCCATCCACAGCAGCGTCCAGAGCAGGTGTGACGTGACCGGCCCACCCAGCACCAGTCCGCGCACGGTGCCGACGAGGTGCGAGATCGGGTTCACCTTGACGAAGGCCTGCATCCATCCCGGCAGCGTCCCGGTACCGACGAACACGTTGCTGCCGAAGCTGAGCGGCAGCACCAGCAAGATCATGATGCCCTGCACGGCGCCGGACGTGCGGGCGATCATGCCGACCCACACCGAGATCCAGCAGAACGACAGTGCGAACCCGAGCGAGATCGCCACCGCCGCGGCGGCCGCCAGTGGGTTGGTCTCGATGCGGAAGCCGATCAGGTAGCCGAAGCCGAGGAACATCGCGCACAAGATCATGTACCGCGCGACGTCGGCCAGCACCGCTCCGACGAGCGGCGCCGAGCGGGCGATCGGCAGCGAACGGAACCGGTCGAAGACGCCCTTCTCGATGTCCGCGTTCAGGTTCTGGCCGAGCGCGATGCCGGCCATGGCGATGCCCTGGCCGAGCAGGCCGGGGAGCAGGAACTGCAGGTAGGCGTGCTGCGAACCGCCGGATATCGCCCCACCGAACACGTAGGTGAACAGCAGCAAGAAGATGATCGGCTGGATGGTGACGTCGATCAGCGCCTCGGGTGTGCGCCAGGTCTTGATCAGGCTGCGCCGGGCGAGCGCGACGGCGTGCCGCAGCGTCCGCGCCGTACCGGCCGCGGTGGCCGCGCGTGCGGGCGTGGACGCCGCGCGCGGCGCAGGCGCCGGGGCGGTGAGTGTGGTGGTCATGCTGCGTTCTCCTCTGAGTCAGCGTCGGAGTCGGTGTGCCGGCCGGTGAGGGTGAAGAACACCTCGTCCAGGCTCGGCAGGTGCAGGGACAGCTCGGTGACCGTGACGCCGGTTGCGCTGAGCCGGTGCACGGCGGACGCGAGGGCCGCGTCGCCCTCGACCGGGACGCTGAGCACCCCGCGCGCGGTCGACACCGGCGTGCTCGACGCGATCTCGCCGAGGATCCGCCGCACGTCGTCGAGGCGGGCCGGGTCGGCGGGGCGGACCTCGAGGTGCTGCCCGCCGACGATGTGCTTGAGGCCGTCCGGCGTGTCATGGGCGATGACCCGGCCGTGGTCGATCACGGTGATCTCGTCTGCCAATGCATCGGCCTCGTCCAGGTACTGCGTGGTGAGCAGCACCGTCGACCCGTCCTTGACGAGGTCGCGGACGACGTCCCACATGTCCTCGCGCTTGCCGGGGTCGAGGCCCGTGGTCGGCTCGTCGAGGAACACGACGGCCGGCCGGCCGACCAGGGACGCGGCCAGGTCCAGCCGCCGCCGCATCCCACCGGAGTAGGTCTTGGCGACGCGGCCGGCGGCCTCGGTCAGGTCGAACCATTCGAGCAGCTCGCGCGCTCTGGCGCGGGCCTCGTGCGTGGGCAGGTCCAGCAACTGGCCGATCAGGACGAGGTTCTGGGTGCCGGTGAGATCCTCGTCGACGGACGCGTACTGGCCGGTGAGCCCGATGTTCTGCCGGACCTTCTGCGGCTCGCGCGCTACGTCGTAGCCCGAGACGCGCGCGGTGCCCGAATCGGCTTGCAGCAGCGTGGCGAGGATGCGTACGGCAGTGGTCTTGCCGGCGCCGTTCGGGCCGAGCACACCCAGGACGGTGCCCTGGCGGGCGGCGAGGTCGACACCGGCGAGGGCCGTGGTGGTGCCGAACCGCTTGACGAGACCTTCAGCTTCGATTGCGTATGTCATGCGGCGATGCTCGCCCGGTGCCCTGGCAGCGTCCGCACAGCGCGCTGGCACGCGCTGGCATGGCGCTGTCACGGCTGCCGCAATCGGGCGATGACAGAGGCGCCGGATACGCTCGGTGGCATGTCTCGTGCCCAGCCGCCGCCCACCGCCCGCCCCGACGACCGGGCGCCGGATCAGCTCCGCCCGGTCGCGATCACCCGGCACTGGCAGAAGTACGCCGAAGGCTCGGCGCTGGTCGAGTTCGGCGAGACGAAGGTGCTCTGCGCCGCGTCCGTCGTGCAGGGCGTCCCACGCTGGCGAAAGGGCAGCGGGCTGGGCTGGGTCACGGCCGAGTACGCGATGCTGCCGCGCGCCACCCTAACGCGCAACGACCGCGAGTCGGTGAAGGGCCGGATCGGCGGGCGAACCCACGAGATCTCCAGGCTGATCGGGCGCTCGTTGCGGGCGGCGATCGACCTGTCCGCGCTCGGCGAGAACTCGATCTCCATCGACTGCGACGTGCTCCAGGCCGACGGAGGCACCCGCACGGCGGCGATCACCGGCGCGTACGTGGCGCTGGTCGACGCCGTGCGCTGGCTCGGCGGGCAGGGGGCGCTGGCTCGGCCCAACCCGATCGTCAACTCGATCTCGGCGGTGTCCGTCGGCGTCATCGACGGCGAGCCGCGCGTGGATCTGATGTACGACGAGGACGTGCGCGCCGAGACCGACATGAACGTGGTGGTCACCGGCGACGGCACGTTCGTCGAGGTGCAGGGCACTGCCGAGGGCCGGCCGTTCCGACGCGACGAGCTCGACGCCCTGCTCGACCTCGCGGTCGGGGGTTGCGCGCAGCTCGCCAAGTTCCAGTCCGAGGCCCTCGGCGCGTGACTCAGGTGCTGCTGGCCACGCGCAACGTCAAGAAACTGGCGGAGTTGCGGCGCATCCTCGATCGACTGGCCGACGTCGAGGTGGTCGGGCTCGACGACGTGCCGCACTACGACGAGCTACCCGAAACGGGCGCGACATTCGCCGAGAACGCGCTGCTCAAGGCACGCGAAGGCGCGAAGTGCACCGGCCTGCTCACGGTGGCCGACGACTCCGGCCTCGCCGTCGACGCGCTGAACGGCATGCCCGGAGTGCTGTCGGCGCGCTGGGCCGGCAAGAGCAAGGACGACAACGCCAACCTGCAGCTGGTGCTCGAACAGCTCGCCGACACGCCGGACGAGCGGCTCGGCGCCACGTTCGTCTGCGCCGCCGCCCTGGTCACGCCCGCCGGCGCCGAGAACGTCGTCGAGGGCCGGATGCCCGGGCGGCTCGTCCGCGAACCCAGGGGCACCAACGGGTTCGGCTACGACCCGATCTTCGTCGCGGACGGCTTCGACGTCACGAACGGCGAGCTGCCGCCGCCCAAGAAGGACGCGATCAGCCACCGTGGCAAGGCACTGCGGGCGCTCTTGCCGCACATCGCCGCCGCGGTCGGCTGAGCAGTCCCGCTGACTCCCGGATCCGGGGCAGACGGTGACCAGGCCGTCGCGTCGGGCAAGATCGGGCACATGAGCGAGCTGCGCGACCAGGACGACGCATTCACCTACGGCGACGAGCTGCTGCTCGGCAAGCGGGTTCGGCTGCGGGGTACCCGCGATGCCGACCTGCCGACACTGGCCGCCTGGCTGATGGACCCAGCGGTCAAGGCCACGCAGGCTGCAGTCGTGCTCCCGCGGTCGGAGGCCGCGACGCGCGAGCAGGTGGCCGAGTGGGTCGCGAACAAGTCCACAACCGCCGGGTTCTCCGTCGAGACGCTCGGCGACGCGCCCGAGCTCGTTGGCCACGTCAGCCTGTTCGGCATGGGAATCAAGGGCCGATTGGCCACGCTCGGCATCGTGCTCGGCCGGCCGTTCGTCGGGCGCGGCTACGGCACGGACGCCGTGCGCGTGATCGTGTCCTACGGCTTCCGCGAGTTCGGCCTGCACCGAATCCAGCTCGACGTGGCCGGCTACAACCTGCAGGGGATCGCGGCGTACCGCAAGGCCGGCTTCGTCGAGGAGGGGCGGCGCCGCGAAGCCCTGCTGCACGACGGGCACTGGTACGACGAGGTGTTGATGTCGATCTTGGAGCAGGACTGGCGGGCGGCGGCTACAGGGTGATCCAGTCCGTGAGCACGGCGACGCCGCTGTTCGTGGTGCAGTAGAGCCGGAACGTGCCCTCGGGCAGCGGCGCGGCGCTGAAGTAGCCGACCTCGTTGATCTCAGCCGTCGTGACCGTGCCACCGGCGTGCCGCAGCTCGATCGTGCCCCGTTGCGGCGGGACGACCTGCCCGTGCAATGAGCCGGAGATGATCTCCAGCTCGATCGTGAGGTGGTTGGCGTCGAACGTCAGGCACCGGAGCTCGGCCGGCTCGGCCCGGGTCGACGCCCCGGCGAGCATGTCCTGCGACGAGTCGTAGGTCAGCGCCGCGAGCTCGGCGTCGATGTTGTGCCAGGCATATGACGCGACGCCGGAGTCGACGAAGCTCGCCGGCACGTCGCTCTGCTCGTGCAGCGCCTCCTTGACGGCAGTCAGCAGGGCGTCGTCATCGCTCAACCATGCGTTCGTCACGCTGCTCACCGCTCCCTTCGCCGCTCACGCCGACGAGGGCGGCAACGGACGGGCTTCGGCGCAGTTTGTCCAAGCACCGCGCCCGGGACGGCCCGATGCTGCCGACCGGAATGCTGAGCTGTGCACTGATGTGAGAGTAGGCGATCGGCGGGTCGCGCATAAGCAGCGAAAGCAACGTCCTGCACCGCTCGCCGAGGCGGGCGAACGCCTCGCGCAGCGCTGAGTTGCGCTCGGCTTCGATCAGCCACTTGTCGACCTGGGTCGTCTCCTCGTCGGCTGGCAGGTTCAGTTCCGGCTCGGTGAGCTGGCGCTCGCGCTGCCAGGCCCCGCGCTGAACCCGCATGCACTCGCGGCGGGTCGTGGTTGCCAGCCAGCCCGGCAGCGCCGCTGGTTCGCGCAACGCCGGCAGATACTCGACGAGCCGCAACCACACGCTCTGCCCGACGTCGTGGGAATCCGCGTCCGACAGGCGGAACCGCCGGCAGATCGACCACACCAGCGGCGCGAACCGCTCGACGATCTGGTCCCATGCGGCCTGGTCGCCGTCGCGGGCGCGGCCCACGAGCGCGATGACGATCGGATCGTCGCGCATCAGCCGCCCCCTCTGACAGTGTCGCCACCACGCTCAGGTGGTCCATGTAGCTCACTTACCCCGCACGCTGATCGTAGGCCCAGATGTCGGCGCCTGCCTGACCGGCCGACTGCCTGAGCAGGTCGTTGAGCGCCTCGCGGGCGCCGCGCACGCCCGGAACGGTGCCGGCGGCGATCTCGCCGCTCACCGTCGCGGCGGCGAACGAGGTGCCGCTCCAGGACGCGTAGCCGCCGAACGTCCGTTCGACCGATTCGCCGTCGTCACCGGGCACGAGCACGCCGCCGGCCAGGTAGGTGCTCTTCACGTCGACGCCGGGCGCGCTCAGCGTGATCCACGGGGCGACCGGGCTGAATGTGGCGCGCTCACCGTCGGCGTCGTGCGCTCCGACAGCGACGACGTCGTCCAGGGCCGCGGGCCAGAACGGTGTGTGCGCCGTCAGTCGGCCGGCCGGCGACGTGCCCGCGCCGTGGTTGCCCGCCGCGGCGACGATGACGACGCCGGGCGTCAGCAGCTCGACCGCACGCGCGAGCAGCAGCGGGGCCGCGCCGTCGTCGGTGTAGCAGCCGAGTGAGAGGTTCAGCACGCCGACGTCCGAGCCCGCGAACTGGGCGATTCTCGTGGCGACGTCCCAGGCGGTCGCCACCGCGCGCTCGTCGCTGAGCACGTTGTGGATCTCCAGCTCGACCAGCGGCGCGCGCTGGCTGATCAGCCCGGCGAGGAACGTGGCGTGCCCGGAGTGGTAGGGCAGCTTGTCGGTCAGGTGGAGCAGCGCGTCCTGGTCCTCGACGTAGTACCGCCCGGCGAGGTCGGGGTGCGGGTAGAGCCGGGTGTCGAGGATCGCGACCTTGACGTCGCGGCCGCGCTCGCCGGCCGGCGGCTCGGGCAGGTCGGCCGCTGCGCACGGGGTCGGGACGCCGCCGCCCCCGCCGCCGATGTAGCCCGCGCTGTCGACAGCGCCGCCGCCGATGTAGCCGGTGCCGTCGACACCGCCGCCGCCGATGTAGCCGGCGCCGTCGATGCGCTCGAGCAGCCGGTTCTTGCCGATCGTCGGGACCCAGTTGTCGTAGCGCTCGGCGCAGCGTTCGCGAATCGTGCGCAGTACCCGGTTCAGCGCGGCGCCCTCGTCGTCGCCGTAGGCTCGCTGCGCGTGGACGACGCTGATCAGGGACAGGCCAAGCCGCGGGTCGGACTTGTCGATCCTCGCGTTGACGACCAGGTCGGACAGTTCGGCCAGCTCGCCGAGGACGAGATCCTGGTGGGGGATCGCGACGACCAGCTCGTCGGTGATGAAGCGTTCGCGTGTGCTGCCTACCGGCATAGTCAGTGCCTCCATGAGTGGCGTAGCGGTATCTCTGACTAGACGGAGGCAGGCAAACCCGCCCCTGATACGTCCGCATGCCCGAGACTGTTGACGTGCATGGTGCCAGCAGGATGAATCTGTGCAAGTGATCAGCACGCCGACCGAGCGCGCGCTGGAGGCGCTGCGTCTCGCCGAGGCCGACCCGCGCCGCGCTGCGGTGCTCGCCACCGAGGCGGCTCAGGCCGCCCACTCCGCCGACGACGTCGCCGCCGCGGCGATTGCCGCGCGCGCCCGGGGGCTGGCTGCGTTTCACCTGGAGGACATCGACGCGGCGGTCCGGCACCTGCGCCGGGCAGTAGCGCTGGGCCTTCGCGCCGGCTCGCCGCAGCTGGCCGGGGAGGCACGGATGACGTTGGCGTTCGCGCTGAACTGGCGTGGGCGCCCCGGTGACGCGCTGCGTGAGATCGACGCCGCGCTGGACGACCTGCATGGGGTGGCGCGAGCCCGGGCGATCGCGCAACGGGGCGCGATCCTGCACCAGGTGGGACGCCTCGACGAGGCGGTGGCGGACTATCGTGCCGCGCTGCCCGTCCTGCGCCGCGCCGACGACCTCGTCTGGGTACAGCGCGTGCTGTCGAATCGCGGCCACGTCCGATCGATCAGGCGTGAGTTCGCTGCGGCAGAGGCCGACCTGCTCGAGGCGGAGCGGATATGTCGTGAGCAGGACCTCGAGATGTCGGTGGGCTTCGTCCACCTGAACTTCGGCTACCTCAACATGCTGCGCGGCGACATCCCGGTCGCGCTCGGCTACCTCGACCGCGCCGAGGAGCGGTTCCGGGCCCTCGGCTCGCAGCTCGGTCCGCTGCTCGTCGACCGGAGCGAGATCCTGATGTCGGCACGGCTGATCTCGGAGGCTCGCGCGGCAGCCGAAGCCGCGGTGCACGCGTTCGAGAGCGAGCGTCGCGAGATCCTGCTGCCCGAGGCGCGCCTGATGTTCGCGCGCGCCGCCCAGCTCGACGGTGACCTGACGACCGCGCTGCGCGAGGCGGGCCTGGCCGCCCGCGAGTTCGCCCGGCTGGGGCGGCAGGAGTGGGCGGCGATCGCGCGGGTCCGGACGATGACCATCCGGCTGGTGGCCGATCCTGACGCGTCCGTGAGCCCTGCGTGGATCGCCCGCGAGACGGCGGCGGCCCGCGGACGCTGGCAGGGCGTCGAGCTCGAGTTGCAGCTGGCGGCCGCCCGGCGCGCGATCGAGAACGGCCGCACGGAGCAGGCCGGCCAGCTGCTCGGGGCCGCCAGCCGGCGGCGGCGCAGCACGTCGGTCAGCCTGCGCGCCGGCGGCTGGTACGCCGAGGCGTTGCTTCGCCGGATGTCGGGCAACGACCGCGGCGCGCAGAGCGCGGCACGTTCGGGCCTGCGCGTGCTCGACGCGCACGCTGCGACGCTCGGAGCGACCGACCTGCGCGCGTACGCGTCCGGGCATCGAGTCCAGCTCGTCGACCTCGGGCTGCGCATGGCGTTCGACGCCGCGAGCGTGGATCGCGTCTTCGAGTGGGCCGAGCTCGGCAGGGCGAGGCACCTGCAGTACCCACCGGTGCGCCCACCGGACGATCCGGAGCTCGCCGGCGCGCTGGCCGAACTGCGCATGACCGTCCGCGACCTCAACGAGCGGCGTGGTGCCGGTCGCGCGACGCAGGCGCTCCGGCAGCGCCGGGTCGCGCTGGAGCAGCGCGTCCGCGACCGTCACCGGCGCCACCGCGGCGACGAGGTGTCGGAGCTGTCGCCGCTGTCGCTGGCCGAGCTGGGTGGCGCACTCGGCGACGCGGCGCTGCTCGAGTTCGTCGAGTTCGACGACACGATGCACGTGGTCAGCGTCGTCGACGGCCGAGCGCGGCTGACCGCGCTGGGCCCGGTGGCCGAGATCCGCGCTCTGGTCGAACGGGTGCCCTTCGCGCTGCATCGGCTGGTTCGGCGAAACGCCGGCTCGGACAGCCGGGCGGCCGGGCTCGACCTGTTGCGCGACACCGCGGGACGACTCGACGCGCTGCTCATAGCCGCGCTGCCCGAGTTGGGCGACCGCTCGCTGGTCATCGTGCCTACCGGACCGCTGCAGCCGCTGCCCTGGTCGATCCTGCCCTCATGCGCCGGCCGGCCGCTGACCGTGGCGCCGTCCGCCGGGCTGTGGCACTCCGCGCACGGGCGGGCCGCCCGGCCGGGCCACGTCATCGTCGCCGCCGGGCCGGGCCTGCCCGGAGCGCGCGCCGAGGCGCAGGCGGTGGCCGCCGCATACGGAGCCACGGCACTGCTCGACGAGCACGCGACGGTGCATGCGGTTGCGTCCGGACTTAGCTCCGCGGCGATGGCGCACCTGGCCGCACACGGCACGGTGCGCGCCGACAACCCGCTCTTCTCCGCGCTGCGCCTCGCCGACGGGCCGCTCATGGTCTACGACGTGGAGAAGGTCGAGCGCGCTCCGCACACCGTGGTGGTTGCCGCCTGCGATACCGGGCGGCCGGTCGTCCCGCTGGGCGACGAGTTGATGGGGCTCAGCGCGACGTTCCTCGCACAGGGGACTGCGCAGCTGATTGCCTCCGTGGTGCCCATCCATGACGTCGACACCGCACCGCTGATGGTCGCGTTCCACCGGCGGCTGGCGGCCGGTATGCCCGCGGCTTCGGCGCTGGCAGCTGCGCAATCCGAGACCCGCGACGACGGCCTCGCGGTCGCGGCCGGATTCGTGTGCTTCGGCGCCGGGCATGCCTCGCCGAGCCCTGTACGTGCGCCTCACCGACACGCGAGCGACTCGAGGAACGCGTCCAGTAGAGCCACCTGACGGTGATGCGGGAACGTCCGCGGATCGAAGAGCGCCTGGACGACCAGCCCGTGCGTGAACGCCGCGACGGTCGCGACCAGATCGTCGGTGTCGGCGCGCGGCGGCAGATCGCCGTCCCGCTGCGCGGCTTCGACAAGGGGACGCAGCCGGGCCCGCCAGCGCCTGTACCGGGCTCGCTCGGCGGCGCCGAGTTCCCGATCGCCGAGCGCCACGTCCCAGGAGCTGACCCACACCCGGTTCATCACGGTCGTCGCGGGGTCGAGCGGCAAGACGTCGAGCAGCGCAGCTCGCAAGGCCGCTAGCCCATCGGCGTCCGCGTCGCGGCGGGGACGCTTCGCCGAGTGCTCCTCGGAGACCTGCAGGGCATGCCGGATCAGCGCCTGCTTGGACGGGAAGTAGTGCGTGAGCAGTCCGGTCGAGGCGCCCATCTCGGCAGCGACCGCGCGAAGGGTCAGCCCGTCGTACCCGTGCCGGGCCAGCACGCGCCACACCGCTTCGGAGACGTCACGTCTGCGGGCCTCGTGGTCGGTCGGTGCTGGCACGCAGTTATAGTACGTACCCAACGTTCGTTATGTATGGAGGACACGATGCTGACGCTGTCGCTGGGCGACGACGCCGAGCTCAGGGCACTGGAGCCGTGGCAGGCCGCGGAGTTCGCGGCGTATGTGGACGAGACCCGGCCGCATCTCGCGCCGTGGCTGCCCTGGGCGAACTCGATCACCGACGAGGCCGGCGCTCGTGCGTTCCTGCAGCGCTACGCCGATCGCCAGGCGGCCGACGCAGGGCGCATCTACGGGATCTGGCTCGGGACCCGCCTGGTCGGCGGTGCGCTGTTCCGGGTGTTCGACGCCGAGTCGGGCGTCTGCGAGGTCGGCGTCTGGCTGTCGCCCGACGTGCAGGGGCGAGGTCTGGTCACCCGCGCGGCCGGGCACCTCATCCGGTGGGCGTTCGACGTGCGCGGCATGACGCGCGTCGAGTGGCACTGCGTCCCGCACAACACGCGCAGCATCGCCGTGGCACGGCGGCTGGGCATGAGCCGTGACGGAGTGCTCCGATCCGCCTTTCCGTTCAACGGCGAGCGACACGACGTGGAGGTGTGGTCGCTACTCGCCGCGGAGTAGCCAGCCGATACCGTTGCGCTCATGCGAGTGACCGGCCTTGGGCACGCCAGCGCGCTGATCGAGACCGCCCACGGCAGCGTCCTCACCGACCCGTGGGTCAACCCGGCGTACTTCGGATCGTGGTTCCCGTTCCCCGACAACTCGCAACTGGACTGGGACGCGCTCGGCCGCGCCGACTACCTGTTCGTCAGCCACCTGCACCGCGACCACTTCGACCCCGAGCACCTGCGGCGCCACGTCCGCAAGGACATCACGGTGTTGCTGCCCGACTACCCGACGTCCGAGCTCGAGGACGCGTTGCGCGACGTCGGGTTCCGGACGTTCGTGCAGCCCGAGTCGGACGAGGTGGTCGACCTGGACGGCCTGCAGGTCATGATCCAGTCACTGACGTCGCCCACCGACGGCCCGATCGGCGACTCGTCACTGTGGCTGCACGACGGGACGTCGACGCTGCTCAACCAGAACGATGCTCGGCCCTCGGAGCTGTCCCGGTTCCGCGAGCTGGGCCCGATCGACGCGTACCTTATCCAGTTCTCCGGCGCGATCTGGTTCCCGATGGTCTACGAGCTGCCCAAGCGGGCCAAGCAGGCGCTCGGGCAGACCAAGCGCGAGCGGCAGTTCGACCGCACACTGCGCTACATCGAGGAGCTGGGCGCGCGGTTCGTGTTCCCGACGGCAGGCCCGCCGTGCTTCCTCGACGAGGAACTGTGGGGCTTCAACGACATCTTCGGCGACGAGTCGAACATCTTCCCCGACCAGACGGTGTACCTGGACTGGTTGGCCAAGAACGGGCACGACGAAGGGCGGCTGCTGCTGCCCGGGTCGGTCGCCTCGGTGTCGGAGCCGGGCTGCCCGGTCGCCCATCCCGTCGACCCGGACAAGATCTTCGGCGACAAGACGGCCTACCTGCGCGACTACCAGGCGCGCCGCACGCCCGAGGTCGAGGCGGTGCGCAAGACGTGGGCGCACCCGGAGGTCGACGTGCTCGCGTCCATCACGGAATGGTTCACGCCGCTGCTCGAAGAGGCCGACCACATGGCCGCCGGGATCAACGGCGGCGTCCGGTTCACCGCCGAGGACGCCGAGCGCGGTGACATCGACTTCGTCCTGGACTTCGTGGCCCGCGAGGTGCGCCCGTACGCGGACGAGAAGGTGCGCTACCGATTCCGTACCCGGCGCGCGTACCTCGAGCAGCTCATCGCCGATCACGAGATCGACTGGGTGAACAGCCTGTTCCTGTCCTGCCGGTTCTCAGCGCAGCGCATCGGGCCGTACAACGAGTTCGTGTACACGTTCTTCAAGTGCCTGTCCGAGGAGCGGCTGAACTACGCCGAGGGCTGGTACACCGAGCAGAACGAGGCCGAGGCCGGCGAGATGGTCGAGCTCGGCGGGTGGCTGGTCCAGCGGCGCTGCGCGCACCTGAAGGCGGACCTGACCCGGTTCGGGCACGTCGACAAGGGCGTGCTCACCTGCCAGATGCACGGCTGGAAGTGGCGGCTCGCCGACGGCAAGTGCCTCACGTCCGTCGGCCACGACGTCAGGTCGGAGCCGGCCGACAGCTCAGTGGCGCGTGACTAAGCGGTGCCACCAGCCGGCCGGGGCGGTCGGCGTGCCGTTACCGGCCAGGCAGGCCGTCTCAGCGACGATCCGGCGGTCGTTGCAGCGTGAGCACAGCAGCTTGCCCATCACCGTGCGGTGATGGCCTTCGGCGGTGCAACCGGGAACGTCGCACTGACGGCTCATAATCTCGCTCCCGTGTTCGAGGTGTTGCCTCCATCGTCGCCGCAATGTGCCGTTCGCGCCAGT
>DASXRA010000310.1:0-2269 GCA_036506855.1 Jatrophihabitantaceae bacterium | reverse complement strand
CGAGCACTAGAAAGCCGTCCGCGCCGTGGGCGGCGCGTCGCCACGCGGCCGGCCGATCGACTGCTGCAGCACGATGTCGAGGCCCTCCTTGCGCATCCGCAGATCGACGTACAGCAACGCGTCCACGCCCGCGCGGATCGGCGCGGTGAACGTGGCCGACACCGCCGAGCCCACCGCGGTGAGCACCAGGAACACCACCGGGATGCTGCTGTCGGCGGTGTCGGAGAACGTGCTGCTGTCGACGACGAGGCCGACGATCTCGAATGGCAAAGCGATGAAGCCGCCGATGACGGACGCGATGGCCACGCCGAGCGCCCGGATGCCCCAGACACGCCAGAACGTGCCGGCCACGAGTGCGCGAGAGCGGCGGAACGCGCCGCGCATCGTCGTGTGCTCGGTCATCATCGCCGGCACCGCGACCGCCCAGATTCCCCACAGCCAGATGCCGGGTGCGAGGCACAGCAGCAGCCCCACGAACTCCGCGACGGTCGCCACGACGGCGAGCGCGAGCAGGCGCCAGATGCGGCCCTTCGTCCGGGCCCACACCTCGGCAGGCCCCAGGCGCACGCCGAGGACGTCCTGGGTGATCGCGACGGTGAGCATGCCGGTGAGCACCGCGCCGAGCAGGGTACTGGCCACCAGCGTCGCGAACGAGGCGCCCTCGGTGCCGAGCAGCGGCCCCAGGTCCGTGGTCCTCGTCGAGTCGCCGGTATCGGTGATCTTGACGTCACCGAGCTGGCTGAACGCGATGAGCTCGAACAGGGCGACGAGCAGCACCTGGGCCACGGCCACGGCCGCCGAAAGGCCGAGCATCACGCGCGGATTGCGCCGGATCATGGTGAAGCTGCCGTCGAGGATGTCACCGAGCCCGAGGGGACGCAGCGGCACGCAGCCGGGCTTGGGAGCGGGCGGCGGCGGGCCGTAACCCGGCGGCGGGCCGTAACCCGGCGGCGGGCGGTAACCCGGCGGCGGGCCGTAACCCGGCGGCGGGCCGTAGCCAGCGGGCTGTTGATCGGGCGGCGGGCCGTAACCCGGCGGCGTGCCGTAACCGGGCGGCGGGCCGTAGCCAGCGGGCTGTTGATCGGGTGGTGGGCCGTAACCGGGCGGCGGGCCAGGATGCTCGCCCGGCCCGTACGGCGGCTGGGTCACGTCACCCTCCCATCGGGCCCCGATCCGGCATTGCGTGCCAATCTTGGCACCTCGACAACGCGAGGCTCGTACGCACCGAGCGGCGAAGTGCCACGATGTGAGCGTGAAGCCACGCGTCCTCGTCGTCGACGACGATTCCGCCCTGGCCGAGATGCTCGGCATCGTGCTGCGCACCGACGGCTTCGAGCCGGCCTTCGTGCCGGACGGCAGCCGTGCCATCACGGCGTTCCGCGAGACGAAGCCCGACATCGTCCTGCTCGACTTGATGTTGCCCGGCCTGTCCGGATTGGACGTCTGCCGCGCGATTCGCGCCGAGAGCGGCACGCCGATCATCATGCTGACGGCCAAGAGCGACACGGTCGACGTCGTGCTCGGCCTGGAATCCGGTGCTGACGACTACGTCGTCAAGCCGTTCAAGCCCAAGGAGCTCGTCGCTCGGATGCGCGCCCGGCTGCGTCATCACGACGACATCGCCAGCGAGTCGCTGACCATCGGCCCGCCCCACTCGCCGGTCAGCATCGACGTTCCCGGCCACCAGGTTCGCCGCGACGGCCTCACGATCCCGCTGACGCCGCTCGAGTTCGATCTGCTCGTGGCGTTGGCCCGCAAGCCCCGCCAGGTGTTCACTCGAGAGGTGCTCCTCGAGCAGGTATGGGGCTACCGGCACGCCGCAGACACCCGGCTGGTGAACGTCCACGTCCAGCGCCTGCGCTCCAAGGTCGAACGTGACCCGGAGAAGCCCGAGGTCGTGCTCACCGTCCGCGGCGTGGGGTACAAAGCCGGACCCCCATGAGCGAGCACGTCGAGGCGCGACCGGCAGGGTCCGGCGCGGTCGCGCCTGCCCGCACGGTCTCACCTGCCGGCACTGACTCGCCCGTCCGCATCGACTCGCCCGTCCGCATCGACTCGCCGGTCACGCGGACGACTGCGCGACTGATCCAGTGGGGCCGCTTCGCCCGGCGGCGAGCCGCGATGGCCGGGCGTGCCGTCGCCCGTACCTGGAGCCACTCGCTGCAACTGCGAGTCGCGCTGACGACCCTCGTCGTCAGCGGTGTGGTCGTGCTGATCATCGGCATATTCCTCGTCGACCAGATCAGCGCCGGCGTGCTGCGCGCGAAGC
>DASXRA010000309.1:0-7799 GCA_036506855.1 Jatrophihabitantaceae bacterium | reverse complement strand
CGACGTCGTCGACGAGATCCTTCGAGTACTTCAGCTCGCGCAGCCGCGCCTTGGCCATGCGGGCGCCGACCGCCTCGTGGTGGTGGAACGTCACCCGGCCGTCCGCCTCGAACCGCCGGGTGGCCGGCTTGCCAATGTCGTGCAGCACGGCGGCCCAGCGCAACACGAGATCCGGCGACGATTCCAGGTCGATCGCCTGGTCGAGCACCTGCAGCGTGTGCGCGTAGACGTCCTTGTGCTGGCCGTGCTCGTCGGCGGCCATGCGCAGCGCGGGCAGCTCGGGCAGCACGAAGTCGGCGAGCCCGGTGTCGACGAGCAGCTCCAGTGCCACTCGCGGGCGCCCACCCAGCAGCAGCTTCGACAGCTCGGCCTGTACCCGCTCGGCGGTGATGCGGGCCAGCTCGCCGGACATTGCCGTCATGGCCGCGACGACCTCCGGCGCGGGCGTGACGCCGAGCGCCGAGACGAACCGCGCGGCGCGCAGCATCCGCAGCGGGTCGTCGGCGAAGGACTCCTCCGGCGTGCCCGGTGTGCGCAGCACGCCCCGGGCCAGGTCGCCCAGGCCGCCGAACGGATCCTCGAAACGTCGCTCGCCGGCCACCGACAGCGCCATCGCGTTCATGGTGAAGTCGCGGCGGCGCAGATCGTCGACGAGCGACGACCCGTACGCCACTGCGGGGTTGCGGCTGATCCGGTCGTAGCGGTCGGCGCGGAACGTCGTGATCTCGCAGCGCCGGGCGCCCACCTGCACGCCGACCGTGCCGAAGTCGATGCCGGTCGTCCAGGTGGCGACCGCCAGCGGCTCGACGAGGGCCAGAACCTCCTGCGGCCGGGCATCGGTGGTGAAGTCCAGATCGGCATCGGGCCGGCCCATCAGCGCGTCGCGTACGGTTCCCCCGACGATGTGCAGCTCATGCCCGGCAGCCGCGAACGCCGAACCCAGGCGCTCGGCCTCGGCCGGCACGGAGATCAGGTCGGCCGGGTCGCGGGCTGGCGTCACGGACGGCCAGGCTACCGGTCTGCGGCTACCATCGGCGCATGTCCCGAGCCCCCGACTCGCCGACGCCGCGGCGGTCGGCCGACTCGGGCAAGGCGACCGGCAAGCCGACTGGCAAGGCAGCCGGCAAGTCGCCGGGCAAAACGGCCAAGGCCGGGCGACGCGGACGGGCAAGGCTCAAGCGGGTCGACGAGACCAGCGCGGGCGGCCTGGTCGTCGACCTGCGGGGTGACGTTCCGCGCGGCGCGCTGATCGCGCGGGTCGACCGCCGCGGCCGGTTGCTCTGGTCGTTGCCGAAGGGGCACGTCGAGCCCGGCGAGACCGCCGAGCAGGCCGCGATCCGCGAGGTCGAGGAGGAGACTGGCATCAGCGGCGAGATACTCGCGACGCTCGGCACGATCGACTTCTGGTTCATCGCCGAGGGTCGCCGGGTGCACAAGACGGTGCATCACTTCCTGATGCGTGCGATCGGTGGTGAACTGTCCGACGCCGATTACGAAGTCGCCGAGGTGGCATGGGTACCCCTTCCCGAGATCACCGACCAGCTCGCCTACCCGGACGAGCGGGGGCTGGTCGACGCCGCAGGACGGCTGCTCGCGGAGAGCGCGTGAAGCTGCATCGAAGCCGACAGCGAGCAGCGCAGCGAGCGCCAGCGAGCGCGGAGCGGAACGAGCGCGGAGCCGAGCAATGAGTCGCCACGCGATTACCGCGACCGTCGCGACGGCCACCGTGCTCGGCGGCAGCTTGCTGATCGGTATTGGCGACGCGTCCGCGCAGCCGCCGCCCGACAACAGCCTCACGGTCACCGTCGTGAACATGACGCCGAGCACACCCAGGTACACGTCGACGCCCGAACCGCTGACCATCACCTTGTCGCTGACGAACACGACGAGGACGCCGTTGTACGACGTGAACCTTGATGTCGAGCGCGACGTGCCGATCGTCCATCAGGATCAGCTCGAGCAGTTGATGGACGAGCCTGCGGCGACCTCGGACCGCAGCAGCCTGTCGCCGCTCCCTGCGGTCACGCTCGAAACCCCGCTCGCACCGCACGAGGTCCGCCGGATCACGTACAACACGACCACCAGCGAGGTCAACGACGGCAAGGGCATCTGCCTCTGCCAAAGCTCAGGCGGTGGCATCTACCCGATCGACTTCACCGCATCCGCGGCGACGGAGCCCGACGGCGAGTCCGGCCAGGTCGGCTTCGCCCAGACCTACCTGCCGTCGTTTCGCGACAATCCGAAGCCGGTGCAGGTGAGTTGGCTGTGGCCGCTGATCGACCGCCCGCACCGGTTGGTCGACGGCTCGGTGTTCGTCGACGACGCCCTCGCGACGTCGGTCGGACCCAACGGCCGGCTGGACCGCGCCCTGAACGTCGTCGAACGCGTCGCCTCCAACGTCCACCTGACGCTGATGATCGACCCGGAACTGATCGACGAGCTCGTGGCGATGAGCGGCCCGTACCAGGTCGAAATCAACGGCGTGCGCGGTGCCGGCACCGGTACCGAGGCGGCGAGAAGCTGGCTGGCGCGACTGCGTTCGATCATCACCTCGACTGACGTCAGCCTGACGCCGTATGCCGACCCCGACATCGACGCGGTCGCCCGCGCTCACCTGACCTGGTCGGACAACTTCGGGCCGCTGCAGCAGCAGCGGGTGCAAGCCGCGCTCGGCATCCCGGCCGACGGCGACATCGCGTGGCCGGCGGGTGAGCGCATCACGTCCGCGGCGCTGGGCCAACTGCTCAGCCGCGGCACGTCCGAGGTCGTGCTCAACGACAGCGCACTACCCGACGCCAAGACCGACTCGCCACGTCCGGACGCGCTCGCTCCGCTGCCCGCGCAGTTCGGCGTCCCAGGCGCGGTCGCCGCGGTCACTGACGCCCGCCTGCAGAAGTACGCCGGACCCACTTTGACGCAGAGCGCGACCCGCACGCAGACGATTCCGCAGCTGGTCTCCGATCTAGCCGTGCGCGCCGCCGAGCAGCCCGACCGCTCGCATTACGTGGTGATCGGCGCCAACCGCTACGTCGACCCGTCGCCTGACGTCGCCGCCCGGACGATCCTGGAGACCGCCCGCACGGCGTGGTCGACGTCGTTGACGCTGAACCAGGCCGCGACCACAGTGCGCCCGGTCGATCACGGGCAACTCGTCGAGCCGGGCCCGGGCGGCGAGGTCTCGCCCGGGGTGATCACGCAAGCGGCCAACACGTCGACGTTCGTGCGGTCGTTCAGCAGCATCCTCAGCACCGGCGATGCCGCTGCATTGCTCGGCGGACTGCCGGCTGCCATCCAGCGCGCCGAGTCCTCCGCCTGGCGGGTGAACCAGGCGCGGGGAGCGTCGTTCGCGGCGGGGCTGAACCAGCAGACGGCCAGGTGGGCGAACGGGGTCTCCATCGTCCGGCCGTCCACCGGCAGCTACACGCTCGCGTCGAACGATGCGCCGCTGTTCGTCACTGTCGTGAATTCCCTGCCCGTCGACGTCAACGTGCGCGTCGCCATCACCACGGTGAACGGGGTCGCAGGATTCCGCACCGACGACGTCCGCGTCCAGCGCATCCCGAGCGGCGCACGTGTCTCACTGAAGATCCAGGCGCACGTCCAGCGAGCCGGCCGCTTCCAGGTCGAAGCGCGGTTGCGGGCGCCGGACGGCTCACCCCTCGGCGCGCCCGTGCGCCTCAACATCCACTGCACCGCACTCGGCGCCGTCGGCGTGATCATCACCGCGGTGGCGTGCGGCGTGCTCGTCCTGGCACTGGCCGTCAGGGTGGTCCGGCGCATCCGATCCGGACCGAAACGGCCGAGCACGGATGCACCGACGCCGCGGCGCCCACTGCCGGTCAAGGTCCGCGCGTGAGCGATCGACCAGCAGACGACGGCTGGAGCACTCCGTCGATCTACGGTCGGGGAGTCGTCGCCGGCGAGCCACGTTTGTTCACCGAGGACAACCCGGGCACGGGCGTCTTCATGATGCCGTGGCAGCGGGCGTCCGACGAGGAGTGGGCCCACGCCGAGGCGCAGTGGGGGGCGGTCACCTACGGCGGGCGCCAGCGCCAACGCAGCGAGTACGGCGCGACCACGACGGTCGGCACGCCGCAGCCCGCCGCCGAGGTTGCCGGCCGCCCGGACGCCGGCCTGCTCGCGTCGAGCCGGACGCTGGCGATCGCCAGCATCGCCAGCCGCGTCACCGGATTCGTGCGCAGCGTCGTGCTCGCTGCCGCGCTCGGCACCGCGCTGGTGGGCGACGCCTACAACGGCGCGAACAGCTTCCCGAACATGGTGTACGAGCTGATGCTCGGTGGCGTGCTGTCCAGCGTGCTGATCCCGCTGCTCGTCCACGCCGAAGAACACGACCGCGACCGCGGCCAGGCCTACACCCAGCGGCTGCTCTCGATTGCCACGGTGACGCTCGGCATCGCCACCCTGCTGGCCGTGGCCGCCGCACCCCTGCTCGCGGCGCTGTTCGTCAACAACTCGAGCCAGCGCGAGCTGACCAGCACGTTCGCCACGCTGCTATTGCCGGAGATCTTCTTCTACGGGCTGGGCGCGATGTTCACGGCCGTGCTGAACATCCGCAACGTGTACGGGCCGGGTGCATGGGCTCCGGTGGTGAACAACGCGGTCACGATCGTGACGGTGGGCGTGTTCGCGTTGCTGCCGGGCCCGAAGACGCTTGTCCCGTCGAACATGACCACCCCGCAGATCCTGGTGCTCGGCATCGGCACGACGCTGGGCATCGTCGCGCAGGCCGTGGTGCTGATCCCCTCGCTGCGGCGGGCCGGCTTCCGGTGGCGCTGGCGGTTCCGGGCCGAGGCGCGCGGCGACCGCCGGATGCGCGAAGCCGGATCGCTCACCGGCTGGGTCGTCGGCTATGTGATCGCCAGCCAGATCGGTGTGAGCGTCATCGTGAAGGTCGGCTTCAACCACAACGGCGTCACGAACTTCACCTACGCCGACCTGCTGTTCCAGGTGCCGTACGGCATCCTCGGCGTCTCGCTACTCACCGCGCTCATGCCCCGCATGTCACGCGCCGCGGCGCGCGGCAACTACGAGGCCGTCGTCGACCATCTCTCGCTCGGCGCGCGCCTGTCGGCGGTGGCGCTCGTCCCGGTGACGGCGGGGTTGATGGTGCTCGGCCCGTCCTTCGCGATGGTGATCTTCCTCGGACGCACCGACCTGCACAGCGCGCGGCTGATCGGCACGACGCTGGCGCTCGCGTCGTTCGGGCTGTTGCCGTTCGCCCTCGTCATGCTGCAGATGCGGGTGTTCTACGCGATGCGCGACGCCAGGACGCCCACCGTCATCAACATCTGGATGGTGGCCGCCAAGGTCGTCTTCGTGCTGATCGCCGCCGAGACCCTGCACGGCGACCACGTCGTCGAGGCGCTGAACGTCTCCACGTCGCTGTCCTACGTGGTGGGCGCCGTCCTCGGTTATCTGAAGCTGACTCGACGCTTCGGGCGGCTGGGCTTCGCCCGGGTCCTGCGCACGATCGTGCGGATCGGGATCGCCGCCGTGCTCGGCGCGGCGGCCGCGCTCGGGGTCGTCGTGTGGGCGGCCGACGTCGCCGGGCACGGACGTCCCGGCGCCCTGTTCGGCCTGCTCGGCGGCACGATCGCGGGCGTGGCCGTGCTCGGCGCCGTCGCCTGGCGGATGCGTATACCCGAACTGCGTGAAATCGTCGCGGCTGCCCGGCGCTGAACACCCGTCGCGTCGTTCAGCGCGGGGAATCCCCGCACCTCTAGGATCGTTGCGGCGCATAGACACCCACAGATCGAGGCATCGAAGTGAGCACACCGCAGCGCCGCAACGTCATCATCATCGGCTCCGGGCCGGCCGGGTACACAGCTGCCCTCTACAGCGCCCGCGCCGACCTGCAGCCGTTGCTGTTCGAGGGCTCGCAGTTCGGCGGCGCGTTGATGACGACGACCGACGTCGAGAACTACCCCGGGTTCCCGGACGGGATCATGGGCCCCGAGCTGATGATGCACATGCGGGGGCAGGCCGAGCGGTTCGGCGCCGAGATCGTGTCCGACGACGTCGTGTCGGTCGACCTGGCCGGCCCGGTGAAGATCGTCCGCACACACGATGCAGAGTTCAGCGCCGACACGGTGATCCTTGCGATGGGCTCGGCCTACCGGAAGCTCGGCATCGCCCGCGAGGACGAGCTGTCCGGGCACGGCGTCTCGTGGTGCGCGACCTGTGACGGTTTCTTCTTCCGCGACAAGGACATCGCCGTCGTAGGCGGCGGCGACACCGCGATGGAGGAGGCTACCTTCCTCACCCGATTCGCCAAGTCGGTGACCGTCGTGCACCGCCGTGATTCGCTGCGCGCCAGCCGCATCATGGCCGACCGTGCCTTCGCCGACGCGAAGATCGACTGGGCGTGGAACTCCGAGGTCAGCGACATCAGCGGCGACGGCACCGTCGACGGCGTCCGGCTGCGAGACACGGTGACCGGCGACGAGCGAGACCTGGCCGTCCAGGGACTGTTCATCGCGATCGGGCACGAGCCCCGCAGTGAGCTGGTCAAGGGCCAGATCGATCTCGACGCCGAGGGTTACGTCCTCACCCAATCGGGTACCACCAAGACGAACCTCGACGGCGTCTTCGCGGCTGGCGATCTCGTCGACCACGTCTACCGGCAAGCCGTCACCGCCGCGGGAACCGGGTGCCAGGCCGCGCTGGACGCCGAGCGGTACCTGGCCAGCCAGCACGACAAGGTGCCCGACGCCGCAGTCGTGAGCAGCTGATCATCGGGAATGACGACCGGCCAGACATCGTTGCACCAGCACCAACCGACAACCAGGAGAACCGACATGGGTCAGAACACCAAGACCGTCACCGACGCGACGTTCGCGGCCGACGTCCTGCAGGCTGACGGGCCCGTGCTCGTCGACTTCTGGGCCGAGTGGTGCGGACCGTGCAAGATGGTCGCGCCGGTCCTCAACGAGATCGCCGGTGAGTACGCCGGCAAGATCACCGTCGCGAAGGTGAACATCGACGAGAACCCCGCGATCGCCCGCGACTACCAGATCCTGTCGATCCCGACGATGTCGGTGTTCGACAAGGGCCAGATCGTCAAGTCGATCGTCGGCGCCCGCCCCAAGGCGGCTATTCTCCGCGAGCTCGCGGACTATCTTCCCTAAGGTCTCGGCCCGATGAGGGCTGAGGATTGTTTCGGCAAAGGCGGCCAGCTATGGTCGCCTTTGTCATGTTCTGGGCCCGAGGGACTCGCGGACTTTATGCCCCATTCGGTGTGGCGCCTAGGCTGAGGCACAATGACTGACGGCCCACTGTCCGCCACAGTGTCTGTTGTCCAGCGTCCTGGCCTGATCGCTTCGTGAGGTTTCTCGTTCCGATGCAGCCACTCCGCCGCGGCGCCACCGGTGATGCCGTCGCCGAAGTACGGCGCGTCCTCGCCGGGCTCGGCCTGATCGCGAACTTCGACCCCGCGGTCGAGGCCACTTACGACGCCGCGACCGAGCTCGCGGTTCGCCACTTCCAGCAGCGGCGCGGCCTGTCGGTCGACGGGGTCGTCGGCGTCGAGACCTACGCGGCGCTGGCCGGCTCCCGCTGGCGGCTCGGCGACCGCGTCCTCGGCCACAACGCCAGCAGCCTGCTGACCGGCGACGACGTCGCATCCCTGCAAGAGCAACTGCTCGAGATGGGCTACGACCTCGCCCGCGCCGACGGCATCTTCGGCCGGCACACCGAGCGTGCGCTGCGCACCTTCCAGCGCGACTACGGGATGGTGCCCGACGGCATCTGCGGTCCCGCCACGCTGCGAGCGTTGCGCC
>DASXRA010000308.1:0-9379 GCA_036506855.1 Jatrophihabitantaceae bacterium | reverse complement strand
TCGAAGTGCTGCACGACCCTGATCGCCTGCGGGCATTGATCGACGAGCGCGACCCGGCCGAGCGGGCCGTACTGGATCGCCTCGCCGCCGGGCCGCCGGTCGGGGCCGTCCGCGACGCGCTGCGTGCCGTGTTCGGCGAGGACGACGGCGCGCCACCGCCGCGCCGGCTGATCGCCCATGGGCTGCTCGTCCCGATCGACACGCAGACCGTCGAGCTGCCGCGCGAGGTCGGGCTGGCCCTGCGCGGCGCCAACCCGCTCGGCCCGGTCGACACCGCACCGCCCGCGATCGCCGTGGCCGAGCGTGCCCCCGCCGAGCTCGACCGCCTCGGATCCACCGTCGTGCTCGACCTGTTGCGCCAGGTCGAGGCGCTCGCCGAGACGTGGAGCACCTATCCGCCGTCCGTGCTGCGAGCCGGCGGCCTCGGCGTGCGCGACCTGCGGCGCAGCGCCCGCGACCTCGGCGTCGACGAGGCGGCGGTCGCGCTGCTGGTCGAGACGTCGGCCGCGGCAGGGCTCGTCGGCGCGACTCGCAGCGTCGAACCGACGTTCCTGCCGACCCCGGACTTCGACGCCTGGCGGCACCGCGATCCCGCGCATCGGTGGGTCGTGCTGGCGGGCGCGTGGCTGGCGATGACCCGCCAGCCGAGCCTGATCAGCCAGCGCGACGAACGCGACCGGCTGATCACCGCGCTCGGCCCGGACGCCGAGCGCGGCACGATCCCGGCCCTGCGCCGGCAGGTGCTCGGCGCGCTCACCGAGCTGCCGCCGGGCGCCGCGCCGTCCGATCGCGCCGACGTGCTGGCCCGGCTCGCCTGGCAGGCACCGCGTCGGGCGAGCGGGCAGCGGCGGCTGGCCGAGGCGATCCTCGCCGAGGCGGACCAGATCGGGATCACCGCCGCCGGTGGGCTCACCGGTTACGGACGTGCGCTGCTCGCCGGCGCGGCGTCGGCTGCCGAGCATGCGCTGGACATCGCGCTGCCCGAACCGGTCGACCACTTCCTCGTCCAGCCCGACCTGACGGTCGTCGTGCCCGGCCAGCCCGCAGGCGGCCTGGGCGAGGAGCTGGCGCTCGCCGCCGACCTCGAATCGACGGGCGGCGCGAACGTCTACCGGGTCACCGAGGCGTCGGTACGCCGGGCCCTGGACGCCGGCCGCAGCGGCACCGACCTCGCGCGGCTGTTCACCGAGCATTCCCGCACACCCGTGCCGCAGGCGCTGAGCTACCTCATCGACGACATCTCCCGCCGGCACGGCGTGCTGCGCGCCGGCGCGGCGGGCGCCTACCTGCGCTGTGACGACGACGCACTGCTCGGACGCGTGCTGGCCGACCGCGCCGTCGAGTCACTCGGCCTGCGCCGCATCGCCCCGACGGTGGTCATCGCGTCCGCGCCGGTGGCACGCATCCTGCAGGTGCTGCGCGACGCGGGCTATGCGCCGGCCGCCGAGTCGCCCGACGGCGCTGTCCTGAGCCTGGGCGTCGATGCGCAGCGCGCGCCGTCGCGGCCGACGTCACGGCTGGTCCGTACCCGCGCCGCCACCGACTCGTCCCAACACGTCGACGAGCTCGTGCGGCGGCTGCGGGCGGGCGACCAGCTGGCCGAGATCACCCGCCGCGTGGCGCCGGCGGGGCAGCGGATCCCGGGTGTCACGTCCGCGGCCACCCTGGGACTGCTCCGCGACGCGATCCGCGGCGGGCGCCAGATCTGGCTCGGTTACGTCGACCAGCAGGGCACGTCGTCGCAGCGCACGATCGAGCCGATCTCGATGGCCGGCGGCACGCTGCGCGGGCATGACGTCGACACGGGCCGGCTCGAGGCGTTCGCGCTGCACCACATCACCGGCGTCGGCGTCGTGGACGATCCGGACTGACCTCCTGATGCACGGCCACGCCCACGATGACCAGGCCGATGCCGGCGAGGTCGCGGGCTGTCGGTACCTGCGACAACACCACCAGCCCGACGATCGTCGCTGTCGCCGGCAGTAGTGCGAGCATCAGGGCGAACGTCGCCCGCGGCAGGCGCGCCATCGCGAGCTGGTCGGTGACGTAGGGGATCACCGAGGAGCACAGGCCCACGCCGATGGCCCACAGCAGCCAGACCGGGTACGTGAAGGCGGGCGCGGCGGCGCTCACCGCGAACGGCGTGGCCACGACCGCGGCGATCAGCATGGCTGCGCCCAGCTGGTCGATGCCGCTGATCTCAGCGTCTCCGCTCTCGTTGGCGATGCGGTGGCCGAGCATCACGTAGAGCATGAACAGCACGCAGTTCGCGAACGCGAAAGCGAACCCGAGCGGCTCGCCGCCCAGCCGGACGTCGGTGAGCACGAACACGCCACCGATCGCCAGCAGCAGGGCCGCGCCGTTGCGGGGCGTCCGGGCTCCGGCCGCGGCCAGGACGATCGTGCCGAGGAACTCGATCGCGCCCACCGTCGACAACGGCAGCCGGTCGATCGCCAGGTAGAACAGCGAGTTCATGGCGGCCAGCACAGCGCCGAGCCCGAGCAGTACTCGCCGCTGGCTTGCGCTCGCCCGTTGCAGCACCCGCCACGGACGGCGCCATATCGCAAAGACCACGGCGGCGCTCGCGATGCGCAGCCACGCCACGCCCAGCACGTCCACGTTGACGAACAGGAGCACAGCAAAAGACGGGCCGAGGTAGTGGAAGACCGCGCTGACCAGGAAGAACGAGGCCGGCGGAACCCGATCGGCGAGTGCCGCCTGCTGCGGCGCCGCTTCGGTGACCATGAGGACGATATTGGCAAGACATCGGACCGCGCAGAATGGCATCCTGAAGGCGAGGAGGCGGTAATGGCGCGAGAATTAAGGCAGATCAAGCCGGTTTCCTACGTGGGGCCGAAGCCGGTGCTCGACGACGTCAACCGCCGGCTGCTGGCCGAGTTGCAGGACGATCCGCGCCAGACGATGTCCGCCCTGGCCCGCAAGGTCGGAATGTCGGCGCCGGCGGTCACCGAGCGGGTGCAGCGGCTCGAACAGTCCGGCGTCATCACGGGCTACCGCGTCGACATCGACCCGGCGGCGCTCGGCCTGCCGGTCGCGGCTTACGCGCGCATCCGCCCGGTGCCGGGGCAGCTGCCGCGGGTCGCCGCGCTGGCAGCAAGCCTGCCCGAGGTGAGCGAGTGCCATCGCATCACCGGCGAGGACTGCTTCTTGATCAAGGTGCACGCGCCCGCGATCGAGGCGCTGGAGGAGATCCTCGACCGGTTCGTGGTGCACGGCCAAACCGTCACGTCGATCGTGGTGTCCAGCCCCGTCCCGCCGCGACCATTGCCGCTGAGCTGAGCGCAACCGCCCGGGCTCGGCGGCCGCGGAATGTCGGCGCGATGCGGCAAGATAGCCGACGTGGCGGGTTCTCGGGTGCTGTTGGCGGTCGACGGCAACTCGCTGCTGCATCGCAGCTATCACGCGCAGGCGCGCACCGGGCTGCGCTCGGCCGAGGGACGTCCGATGTGGGCGGTCCGCGGGCTGCTGTCGGCGCTCGTCCTGGCTGCCGAGCGGGTCTGCCCGGACGTCATCGTGGTCGGCTTCGACGATCCTGACACCAGCGTGCGACGCGAGATGTGGCCGCATTACAAGGCGAACCGGGTCGACAAGCTCGAGACCCTGGTCGACCAGCTCGCGTTCGCGGTCGAGGTTCTGCGTGAGCTGGGCGTCGCCGTGGTCACGCCGGCCGGCCTCGAGGCGGACGACGTCGTTGCGTCCGCAGCGCGGTTCGCGTCGGCAGCCGGAGCCACGACGGTGGTCATGACGTCCGACCGCGACGCGTTCACGCTGATCGACGAGCACACCACCGTGCTGCGCATCATCGACGGCGGCGTCGAGGCGTCGCCGATGATGACGCCGTCCCGGCTGGTGACCTTGCTCGGCGTCCGGCCCGACCAGTACCTCGACTACGCGGCGCTGCGCGGCGACGCGTCCGACAACCTGCCCGGCGTGCGCGGCATCGGCGCCAAGACGGCGGCCGCGCTGCTCGCCGAGCTGGGTTCGGCGCGGGCGGCGTTCGACGACCTCGACACCGGCGGCGCCCGGGTCGCCGCTGCGATCGGGGCGTCACGCGCGCGGCTGCTCAACGAGCCGCAGGCCCGAGCGGCCTGGGAGCTGAATTGCCAGGTGATGGCACTGCGCAGCGACCTCGCCCTGGGCATCGATTTCGACGGCGGCGCCGGATGCCTGCCGCTCGCGGCCGACGTCGTGCGCGAGACGTTCCTCGGGCAGCAGCTGACCTGGACGACCGCCGCCGCGCTCCGAGTGCTCGCCGCCCAGCAGCCGGGTGAGTCGAGTCCGACAGCCCCGGCGCCGGCGGCCCAGCCCGACGAGCCCAACTGGCAGTGGACGGGCGGGCGCCGCCGATACGGGCGCCTCGTCGTCGACCAACCGAAGGTCGAGCAGCTCGCCCTGTTCTGAGCGCAGGCCATGCCGGCTCAGGCGCGGACGACCTCGATGCCGGCGTCGGCGAAGCCCGTCGTCACGTCGTCCGGCGCGTCCTTGTCGGTGACGAGCACGTCGATCGCCTCCAGCGGGCACAGTCGCGCGAATGCCCGATGCCCGAGCTTCGAGCCGTCGGCGACGACCACGACCCTGCGGGCCCGGTCGGCCATCAGCCGGTTGATGCTGGCCTCGCTCTCCTGATGCGCCATCGCCCCGCCGTCGAGGTCGATCGCGTCGACGCCGAGGATCACCAGATCGAGCGCCACCTGCTCCAGGATGCCGACCGCCAGCGGCCCGATCAGCTCGTAGGACTGTGGCCGCGCCACCCCGCCGGTGACCACGATCTTCAGGTGAGCGCGTACGGCCAGCTCGGTCGCGATGTTGAGCGAGTTGGTGACGACGGTGATCGCCGGGTTGTACGACGACTGCAGATCGCCGCGCAGCGCCAGCGCGCGCGCCACCTCGGTGGTGGTCGTGCCCCCGTTCAGCCCGACGATCGAACCAGCGGTGACCATCTCGGCCGCGGCCCGGCCGATGCGTTGCTTCTCCGAGGCGTATCGCGCCGTCTTGTACCGCAGCGGCAGGTCGAACGCCGCGTTGTTCGAGACGGCACCGCCGTGCGTGCGGGTGAGCAATTGCTGCTGGGCCAGGATGTCCAGATCGCGACGGATCGTCGCGGCCGAGACGCGCAGTTCGGCGGCGGCGTCGTCGACGTCGAGTGTGCCGTCGCGGTTCAGCAATTCCAGGATCGAGCCGAGCCGTTCGTGTTTGCTCATTCGCTCCTGCCCCAGCGGCGAGATTCTTGCAAGACCGAGCAAGGAGACTGTACGTCTTGCGAAGGCGTCGCGCGAAGATGCACGATAACTCGATCGAATGAGCAAGAACGCGCGGGCCACCAATGCCCCAGAGGAGTGATGCATGACCTTCGTCGAGGACGAGATCGCCAGCCAGCCGGACTGCTGGGCAGCCGTGGTCGAGCAGGCTGCGTCGTTCGCGGCGATCTTGCCACAACCGGGCGAACGGGTCGCGGTCGTCGGGTGCGGGACGTCCTGGTACATGGCGCAGTGCTACGCCGCGATGCGCGAGGGTGCCGGCCTCGGTCACACCGATGCGTTCGCGGCGTCCGAGGCGTCGACCGGGCGCGACTACGACCGCATCGTCGCCATCACGCGATCCGGGACGACGACGGAAGTTCTCGACGTGCTCAGCCGCGCGCGAGACCGCATCCCGACCGTCGCCATCACCGCGGACGAGGCGACCCCGGTGGTCGCCGCGGCCGCGGAGGTCATCGTGCTGCCGTTCGCCGACGAGCGGTCGGTGGTGCAGACGAGGTTCGCGACGACCACCCTGACCCTGCTGCGCGCCCACCTCGGCCAGGATCTGTCGAACGCGATCGCGGACGCGCGGGTCGCCGTCGCCGAGGCGCTGCCCGACGGTGCCGCCGACCGCGGCCAGTTCACGTTCCTCGGACGCGGCTGGACGGTCGGCCTGGCCAACGAGGCCGCGCTGAAGATGCGCGAGGCGTCACTGTCGTGGGCGGAGTCCTACCCCGCGATGGAGTACCGGCACGGGCCGATCAGCATCGGCGACGCGCGCAGCCTGGTCTGGATGCTTGGCGCGGCGCCCGACGGCCTTCGCGCCGAGGTCACCGCGACCGGTGCGACGTGGGTGAGCTCTGAGCTCGACCCGCTGGCGGACCTGATCAGGGCACAGCGGCTGGCGATCGCCGTCGGCCACGCCCGCGGGCTGGACCCCGACAACCCGCGCAACCTCAGCCGCTCGGTCATCCTCGACCCCGCCTAAGGTCGGCCCGGTGGGAACTCCGGAGGCGACAGCAAGTGAGCATCGCAGCCGAGCGCAGCGAGGCGAGGAGCGGAGAGCCGACCATCCGGTTCAGTGCGTGATCGCGCTCGACGTCGGAGGCACGAGCATGAAGATCGCGACCGTCGACCGGCGATGCGCGGTCCTCGCGTCGCGAAGCGTGCCGACCAGGCGCCGCGACGGCGACGTCGTCGAGCGCATCCTCGCTACCGCGGCAGAGCAGCGGGCCGAGGCCGAGCAGGGCGGGCACACCGTCCGCGCCGCGGGACTCGTCGTACCCGGAATCGTGGACGAGGAGCTCGGCGTGGCGGTCTCGGCGGCGAACCTCGACTGGCACGACGTCCCGTTCCGGGCGCGGCTGGCAGAACGGCTCGGCATGCCGGTCGCATTCGGGCATGACGTGCGGGCGGGCGGGCTGGCCGAGGGGCTCCTCGGTGCGGCGCGGGGCGTGCGCGACTACCTGTTCCTGGCGGTGGGTACTGGCATCGCGGCAGCCGCCGTCTTGGACGGGCGTCCGCATTCCGGGCACGGGTACGCCGGCGAGATCGGGCACCTCGTCGTGGATCCCGACGGGCCGTCGTGCGGCTGCGGTGCGCGGGGCTGCCTCGAGAGCATCGCGTCGGCGGCGGCCATCGCGTCGCACTACGCGACGCGAACCGGTGAATGGATCGAGGCCGCCGTGGTGAGCGAACGTGTTGTGGCGGGCGACCCGGATGCCCGTGCCGTGTGGCAGGAGGCAATCGACGCGCTGGCCGGCGCGCTCGCCGCGTACGCCAATGCCCTCGCCCCCGAACTCGTCGTGGTCGGCGGCGGTCTGGCGTCGGCCGGCGACACGCTGCTCGTCCCGCTCGCGGAACAAGTCGATCGCAGGCTGCCACTTCAGCGCGGTCCCCGGCTGGTCGCCGCCCAGCTCGGCGACCAGGCGGGCGCGCTGGGCGCCGCCCTGCTCGCGTGGCGAGCCGTTGAGGACGCCTGATGGCGCTGACGTCCATGCCCGAGCTCGTGGCCGGGGCGCTCGGCGGGATCGGCGCGTTCAACGTCATCCAGCTCGAACATGCCGAGGCGATCGTGCGCGGCGCAGACGACGCCGGGCTGCCGGCGATCCTGCAGATCAGTGAGAACTGCGTGCGCTATCACGGCGCGCTGGCCCCGATCGCGACCGCGACGCTGGCCATCGCCGAGGCGGCGACCGTGCCGGTCGCGGTCCATCTCGACCACGCCGTCTACGCCGACCTGGTCCGCGAGGCCGTCGAGCTCGGCATCGGCTCGGTCATGTTCGACGCGTCCGCGCTGGATTACGAAGCGAACGTGGCGGCGACGGCGGCCGTCGTCGCCTACTGCCACGAGCGACGAGTCTGGGTCGAGGCCGAGCTGGGCGAGGTCGGCGGCAAGGACGGCGTCCACGCGCCCGGGGCGCGAACCGACCCGGGCGACGCGGCGGCGTTCGTGCGGGCCACCGGAGTCGACGCGCTGGCCGTCGCGGTCGGCAGCAGCCACGCGATGCTCACTCGCGACGCTGCCCTGGACGAGGACCTGATCGCGGCACTACGCGACGCGGTTCCGGTGCCGCTCGTGCTGCACGGCGCGTCCGGCGTGTCCGAGGACGGCCTCGCCCGCGCGGTCGCGCGCGGCATCGTCAAGGTCAACGTCGGCACCCAGCTGAACAAGGCGTTCACCGCGGCAGTGCGCGACTACCTGGCTGCGAACCCGGACGTCGTCGACCCCCGCAAATACCTCGAACCCGGACGCGCCGCGATAGCAGCCGAGGTCGCCCGCCTGCTGGGCGTGCTGCACGGCTGAGCGGCGGAACAGGCACGATGTCGGCGCCGTTTGGCAGGATGGCAGTTCGCCCTCGAGCCAGTGCAGGAGCCACGTGATCGAGCTCATCCGCGGGAAGGCCGCATGAACGACGGCCCGCTGATCGTCCAGTCCGACAAGACGCTGCTGCTCGAGGTCGACCACCCGGACTCCGGCGACGCGCGTGCCGCCATCGCGCCGTTCGCCGAGCTGGAGCGCTCGCCCGAGCACGTCCACACTTACCGGCTCACCCCGCTGGGTCTGTGGAACGCCCGCGCTGCCGGGCACGACGCCGAGCAGGTCGTCGACGCGCTGGTGCGGTTCAGCCGGTACGCCGTGCCGCATGCGCTGCTCGTCGACGTCGCCGACACCATGGACCGTTACGGCCGCCTGCAGCTGGTCAAGCACCCCACGCACGGGCTCGTGCTCGTGAGCCTCGACCGTGCCGTCCTCGAAGAGGTACTGCGCCAGAAGAAGATCGCTCCGATGCTCGGCGAGCGCATCGACGACGACACGGTCCTCGTGCATCCCTCCGAGCGGGGACGCCTCAAGCAGGCATTGCTCAAGGTCGGCTGGCCGGCCGAAGACCTCGCCGGCTACGTCAACGGCGAAGCGCACGCCATCGAGCTGAACCAGGACGGCTGGCACCTGCGCGACTACCAGCGCCAGGCCACCGAGTCGTTCTGGCACGGCGGCTCGGGTGTAGTCGTCCTGCCGTGCGGCGCGGGCAAGACGCTCGTCGGCGCGGCCGCCATGGCACAGGCCGGCGCCACCACGCTCATCCTCGTGACGAACACCGTCGCGGGACGGCAGTGGAAGCGGGAACTCATCGCGCGCACGTCGCTCACCGAAGAGGAGATCGGCGAGTACTCGGGTGAGCGCAAGGAGATCCGGCCGGTCACGATCGCCACGTACCAGATCATGACAACGCGCCGGAAGGGCGAGTACCGCCACCTCGAACTGTTCGACTCCCGCGACTGGGGCCTGATCATCTACGACGAGGTGCACCTGCTGCCCGCACCGATCTTCCGGCTCACCGCCGACCTGCAGTCGCGTCGCCGGCTCGGCCTCACCGCCACGCTGATCCGCGAGGACGGCCGTGAAGGTGACGTGTTCAGCCTGATCGGCCCGAAGCGCTACGACGCCCCGTGGAAGGACATCGAGAACCAGGGCTGGATCGCACCCGCCGACTGCACCGAGGTACGGGTGACGCTCACCGACGCCGAGCGCATGAACTACGCGACCGCCGAGCCCGAGGACCGCTACCGCATCGCGGCCACGGCACGCACCAAGCTGCCCGTCATCCAAACCATCG
>DASXRA010000307.1:0-4265 GCA_036506855.1 Jatrophihabitantaceae bacterium | reverse complement strand
ACGCACACGGCCTCGCGTCCGTCGCCGGCGTCTCGGGCGGCGCCCGCCGCGGCGAGCGCGCGTTCGGCGATCGCCGCGTAAGGCTCACCCCACGACGGCCGCCACGGGTTGCGGAAGTACTTCCAGTTGGACGGATCGGTGAACAGCCCCCGCCCGCCTGCGACCTGCTTGCCGGCGAGGAAGTTCTCGGCCTCGATCAGCCGGTCGTCCGTGGCGATCTCCAGGCCGAGCTTGGTCGCGAGCGGCCGGGCCGTCTGCTGGGCACGTTCCAGCGGGGACGCGACGAGGTAGCCGATGTCGCGTTCGGCGAGGTACTCGGCGGCCTCGTCGGCCTGCTCGATACCCCGGGCCGACAGGGCGAATCCGGGCAGCCGCCCGTACAGCACGCGGTCCGGGTTGTAGACCTCGCCGTGCCGCAGCAAGTGCACGACGTGCGTCATGCCGGCACCTGCGCCGACGCGGCGGCCTTCGCCGCGTCCGGCAACGCGGCCGCAATGCGCTCGATCGCCTCATCGTCGTGTGCGGCCGAGACGAACCAGGCCTCGAACGGGCTCGGCGGCAGGTACACGCCCGCGTCCAGCATCGCGTGGAAGAACGGGCGATAGCGCCAGGTGGCGGCGGCCTGCGCCTGGGCGAAATTGGTCACCGGGGCGTCGCTGAAGAACACCGAGAACAAGTTGCCCGCGAACTGCACCCGATGCGGAACCCCTTGTGCGGTAAGGGCTTCTGCGGCCATGCGGCCGATCGTGGCCGACACCGTGTCGAGGCGCGAGTAGACGTCCGGCGTGCAGTGGCGCAGCGTCGCCAGGCCCGCAGCGACGGCCACCGGATTGCCCGACAGCGTGCCGGCCTGGTAGACGGGACCGGCCGGCGCGAGCCGCCCCATCACGTCGGCCCGGCCGCCGAACGCCGCCGCCGGCAGCCCGCCGCTCATCACCTTCCCGAACGTGAAGAGGTCGGCGTCGACCGGCTCGAGCCCGTACCAACCGGCGGCCGAAACCCGGAAGCCGGTCATCACCTCGTCGCTGACGAGCAACGCGCCGTGCTGCGCCGTGATCGCCCGCAGACCTGCGTTGAACCCGGGATGCGGTGCGATCGCGCCCATGTTGCCCGCCGCCGCCTCGGTGATGACGCACGCGATGTCTTCACCCTCCGAGGCGAACGCCGCCTCGACCGCCGGCAGGTCGTTGTACGGCAGCACGATCGTCTCGGCGGTCTGCGCACCGGTGACGCCGGGCGTCTCGGGCAGCGCAAACGTGGCGACGCCGGACCCCGCCGACGCGAGCAGGGCGTCCACATGGCCGTGGTAGCAACCGGCGAACTTGACGACCCGGTGCCGTCCGGTGACGCCGCGGGCCAGGCGGATCGCGCTCATCGTCGCCTCGGTGCCGGAGTTGACCAGCCGCACCTGCTCGACCGGCGCGACCCGTGCGACGATCTCCTCGGCCAGCTCGACCTCGCCCTCGGTCGGCGTGCCGAACGACAGGCCGCGCGTCGCCGCGTCGCGGGCTGCCTCGACGACTGCCGGGTGGGCGTGCCCGAGGATCATCGGACCCCAGGACGAGACGAGGTCGACGTACTCCCGCCCGTCCGCGTCCGTCAAATACGCGCCGCGGCCACTCACCATGAACCGCGGGGTGCCGCCGACCGCACGAAACGCGCGCACCGGCGAGTTCACGCCGCCGGGGATCACCCGCTGGGCGCGTTCGAACAGGGCGGCGGAAGCGGGGGCGTCTGTCACCCGTCCAGTCTCCCCTCCCGCCGGATTGCGCAACATTTGGCAGTCTCACGCTGCCAAATGTTGCTCAATCGGTGAACAACTGGCGGCGCATCGCGATGCGCGGGCCCAGGGCGTCCAGGCCGAGGTCGCGTTCCCACGCGCGAAGCTCGGCCAGGCCCGGTGTCAGTATCGCCACGGGCTCGAATCCACGTTTGGCGTAGAACGGCCCGTTCCACGCGACGTCGGCGAACGTGCACAGCGTCACCTCGCGGTAACCGTGCTCGCCGGCCCACGTGCACACGGCCTCGACGAGGGCCGTGCCGATGCCGCGCCGCATGTGGCCGGGCAGCACGGACAGCTGCTCGAGGTGCGCCTGCCCGTCGAGCTCGTCGACGCGCGCGAAGCCGACGGCGGGACGTCCGGCGACGAGCACGGCGCGGGCGTCGCGGATCGTCTGGTGCGCGATCGCCGGATCGGGAAGCGGCCCGATTCCGGCCACGGTCAGCAGCGTGTCGCTGCGCCGCTCGAGCTCGACCAGGTCGGCGAGCTCGTGATCGTCGGCCGGCCTGATCTCCGGGACGGTGGCGTCGCCGGCTGCCAAGGTCGCGCGCAGCGCCTGCGGATTGCGCGTCGGGACGAGGACCGAACGACCGTCCTCGAGCCGTAGGGCGAGTCCGGATGCGCCGCGCGGCAGCGGCTCGCCGAGCCGCCGGCCGAGTACTCGCGCGTCGGTGTCGTGGGAGACGCCAACGATCGACCCCAGCGCGATCGATTCGTCGCCGACGCGCAGCTCGGACGTCGTCACCGCGATCGAACGGGTCGCCCGCGCAGCCTTGGTCACGAGGACGTCCGCGCCGACCACGATGACGATCGCGATCAGCCAGCCCACCGCATGAACCGCCGCTCCGCCGAGCGCGGCGTCGATCACGAGGCCGACGAGGAGGATGCCGGCGAAGGCCCAGGCCGTGGCGTACGTCCGCGCGGGCTCTTCGTAGATCACCTCGTCGTTGCGCACGGGCGAGGTCACGGCGCACAGCGTAGTGACAACGGTGTCGGACGCGAACCCCCCCGGCGTCGCGGCGTTGACAAACCGACCAGTTGGTTTGTAGCGTCCCGGCATGCCCAAGGCGCCGCCGAGCACCGAGCGCGGGGAACGGTCCAGGCGGGCGATCATCGACGCCGCCCGGCCGATCTTCGCCCGCGAGGGGTATGCCGCGGCATCGCTGAACCAGATCATCGAGGCGTCCGGGCTGACCAAGGGCGGCTTCTACTTCCACTACCCGTCCAAGCAGGCGCTTGCCCTGTCGGTCGTCGCGGATCACCACGAACGCTGGATCGGACGCGTCCGCGACGAGATCAGCCAGCACGAGCGCGCCGTCGACCGGCTCTTCGCCGCGCCTCGGGTCATCGCCCGGCACGCGATCGCCGGCGAGGGGCCGGCGGCCATGGGCAAGCTGATCGAAGAGCTTGCCCGCGACCCCGACCTGCGCGACGAGGTCTGCGGATCGATCCGGATGTGGATCGACACCGTCACCGAGCACTTCGCGGCCGCGCAGGCAGAGGGCTCGATCCGTGACGACATCTCGCCGGACGTTCTCGCGCAGGTCGCCGTCGGCGGGTTCACCGGCATGCAGGTGATCAGCGAACAGCTCGGCGACGGCAGGTTCACCGAGCGCGTCGAGGCGCTCATCAAGGTCGTGCAGCTCGCAACGGTGCAACCACGAAAGAGGGGGCGGCGAAAATGAGCGTCGAAGACGACAGCGAGCGAGCATCGCAGCGAAGCGCCAGCCAGCACTGGAAGTTGGGTGCGGAACGGAGTCGAGAAATGAGCTATGACGTGATCGTCGTGGGCGCGCGCGTAGCCGGCTCGGCTACCGGAATGCTCCTGGCACGCAAGGGATTGCGCGTCCTCGTCGTCGACCGTGCGAGCTTGCCGAGCGACACGCTGTCCAGCCATCAGCTGCAGCCACCGGGCGCCGAGCGGCTGGCCCGCTGGGGGCTGCTGGACCGTCTCGTCGAAGCCGGCACGCCCGGTGTGAATCGCATTCGGTTCGACAACGACGGCGTCGTGCTGACCGGCGCGTTCCCGGACGGCGGCGCGCTGTACAGCCCGCGCCGCACTGTGCTCGACACCTTGCTCGTCGACGAGGCGCGGGCGGCAGGCGCCGAGGTGCGCGAGCGCACGATCGTCGACGAGGTCCTGGTCGCGGACGGGCGGGCCACCGGAATCCGCTGCCACGTAAAGGGATCCGCGCCCGTGGTCGAGACCGCGCCGCTCGTGGTCGGCGCCGACGGCAGGCACTCGCTCGTCGCGTCGACGTTCCGGGCGCGTAGCTATCGCCAGCGCGAGGCGAGGTCGCTGGCGTTCTACACGTACTGGCAGGACGTCCCGCTCGACGGCGGCGAGCTGTACGGATGGGACCGGCGCATCGTCGGCGCCTGGCCGACCAACGACGGGCTGACCGTGACCTACGTCAGCTGGCCCGCCAGCGAGTTCGAGACGTTCCGGGCCGACCCGATGGGCAACGTGCTCGCGACGCTCGAC
>DASXRA010000306.1:0-8073 GCA_036506855.1 Jatrophihabitantaceae bacterium | reverse complement strand
CCGCTGATGTCGGGCGCCAACTCGATTCACGGCGTGGTGCTCGTCGGCGTGGTGCTGCTGTCGGCGTTCATCAGCGGGCCGCTCGGCTATGTCCTGATGTTCCTCGCGGCGGCGTTCGGTGCCGCGAACGTCGTCGGCGGTTATGCGGTCACCGACCGGATGTTGCAGATGTTCAAGAAGCGCCCCGTCGCCGTCGCGCCGAAGGACGAGCAATGAGCGGCGTCGAGACCGGAGTGCGGCTCGCGTCGCTGTTCGGTGCGGTCTGCTTCGTCCTCGGCCTGCATCTGATGAACTCCCCCGCCACGGCGCGACGCGGCAATCAGCTCTCAGCGTTCGGCATGCTCGTGGCGGTCATCGCCGTGTTCGTGTCGGTCGGTCACGGCGGCACGATGAATGCGTCCCGCTGGCTGGTACTGATCGCCGGCGCACTGCTCGGCGCGGCGGCCGGCCTCTACTCCGCGCGCAAGGTCGCGATGACGCAGATGCCGCAGCTCGTCAGCCTGTTCAACGCGGTGGGCGGTGGCGCCGCGGCGTTGATCGCGGTGGCCGACTACGCGCACAACAGCCACACGACCGGCGGCATCGCAACGGCGACGGTGCTCGACGTGGCGATCGGCTGCGTGACGTTCTCCGGATCGCTCGTCGCTGCAGCGAAGCTGCAAGGTTACTGGAGCCAGCCCGTCTCGCCGGCCGGCGGCCGCATCGTGTCGGCGGTCTTGCTGGTGGCGGCGGTCGGCGCCGGTATCTGGGTGATCGCCGGAGCGCATCACACGGGCGTGCTCGTCATCGTCACGGTGGCCGCGCTGGGGCTGGGCATCCTGATGGTTCTGCCCATCGGCGGCGCCGACATGCCCGTCGTCATCTCGCTGCTGAACGCGTTCACCGGCACCGCAGTCGCGATGGCCGGCTTCGTACTGCAGAACGCCACGCTCACCATCGCCGGTGCGCTCGTGGGCGCGTCCGGCAGCATCCTCACCAAGCTCATGGCCGACGCCATGAACCGCTCGGTCGTCAACATCCTGGCCGGCGGGTTCGGCACCGGGGCGTCCGGCGTCGTCGTCGCAGGGACAGCCTCGGGCGGGCACGTCCGGCCCATCGCCGTCGACGACGTCGCCCTGCAACTCGCCTACGCCAACAAGGTGATCGTCGTGCCCGGGTACGGCCTCGCAGCGGCACAGGCGCAGCACGAGGTGCGCGAGCTCGCGGCCTTGCTCGAGGAGCGCGGCGTCGACGTGTCCTACGCGATCCACCCCGTGGCCGGTCGCATGCCAGGACATATGAACGTCCTGCTGGCCGAGGCAAACGTGCCCTACGACCAGCTCAAGGAGATGGACGAGATCAACCCCGAGTTCGACCGCACCGACGTCGCGCTCGTCGTCGGCGCGAACGACGTGACCAACCCCGCGGCTCGGCGCCCGGGCAACGCGGTGTCCGGCATGCCGATCCTCGACGTCGACCACGCGAAGAGCATCATCGTGATCAAGCGGTCGATGGCGTCCGGCTACGCGGGTATCGACAACGAGCTGTACGCCGACCCCAAGACGAGCATGTTCTTCACCGACGCGAAGAAGGGGCTCGCCGCGCTGATCTCGGCGACCAAGACGCTCGTCGGATAGGAGACCGAGATGGGCTGGTACGGCGAGCACGTCCTGCCGCGGATCGTCCAGGCCGCGTGCGGCATGAAGACGGTCCAGCCGTTGCGGCGCCGCGTCTGCGAAGGTCTCGCGGGCGACGTCGTCGAGATCGGCTTCGGCCCCGGACACAACGTCGCGTTCTATCCCGCGGCCGTCACGTCGGTCGCGGCGGTCGAGCCGTCCGACGTCGCCTGGAAGCTGGCCGGCAAGCGGGTCGAGCAGTCGAGCGTCCCGGTGCAGCGATCCGGATTGGACGGCCAGTCATTGCCGTTCGCCGACGCCAGCTTCGACGCCGCCCTGTCGACGTGGACACTGTGCACGATCCCGGACGTCGCCGCCGCCCTGAGCGAGCTCCGGCGGGTGCTCAAGCCTGGCGGCACCTTGCACTTCGTCGAGCACGGCCTGGCCCCGGACGAGTCGGTACAGCGCTGGCAACGACGGCTCGAGCCGATGCAGAAGCGCGTGTTCGGCGGGTGCCACCTCACCCGTCCGATCGTCGAACTGCTGACGACGGCGGGCTTCGAGATCACCGAACTCGACACGTTCTACGAGAAGGGCGCTCCGAAGTTCGGCGGCGCCGACTCGCTCGGCATCGCCGTGTCACCCTGAGCAGCGGCGGTTGAGTGTCAGCCCACCGGTTCCGCGGCGGACGTTTCCTCGTTGACGAGCGTGCGTAGGCTCCGGCTCGCCAGCGCCCCGAGCGCCGCGACCAGGATGAGCGCGCTGGCCCCGACCAGCGCACCGCGTGAGCCGATCGCGTGACTCACCGGCCCGGCCGCCACCTCGCCGAGCGGGATCGCGATGAACGAGCCGAGCGCGTCGTAGGACGAGACCCGCGCCAGCACGCTCGGCGGCACGTGCTGGTGCATGGACGTCTGCCATGCGACGCCGAACTGCTCGATGCCGAGACCGCTCACGAACGACGCGGCGATCAGCACGGCGAGGCCGACGTGCGCAGCCAGGCCGAGGATCGGGAGCACCTGCGGCAGCGTGCACACCATGCCGAACAGCAACAGGTGCCGCATCCGCAGCCGCACCGCGAAGAGCCCGCCGACGACGTAGCCGACGGCCTGCGCGCCGAGCACCAACCCCCAGGCTTTGCGCCCGATCGTCTCGTCCGCGACGACGGGCCCGAGGACAGCGATCGCGCCGACGTAGGCGGCATTCATCACACCGAACGCGGCGACGACCGCCCAGAGCCAGGTCCGGGACAAGAACTCCGACCAGCCGGTAGCAAGATCGCGCAGCACACTCGTCTTGACCGTGCGTACTGGCATGGGCGCCGCCCGCACCAGCGCGAACAACGCGGCCGCGACGGCGAACGAGGCTGCGTCGATGGCGATCCCCCACGCCGACCCCCACACGGCCACGATCAACCCGGCGACGGACGTGCCGATCACGTTCGACGCGTTCACGCCGATCCTCGCAAGCGCATTGGCCTGGGTCAGCTGCGACGGCGGAACCGTCTGCGGGATGAGGGCCACGGATGCCGGAAACGCGAACGCGCTCACCGTGCCGTTGACCGCTGACAGGGCGGCGAGCAACGCGACGGAGTCGACGCGCCGGAAGATCAGCAGCGCGACAACCGCCTGGGTCGCCGCGCTCGCCCAACTGGAACCGACGAGCACGATCGCGCGAGGCAGCCGGTCGGCCACGACGCCCCCGATCAGCAGGAAGATCACGTTCGCGAGCGACCGGGCGCCGACGACCAAACCGAGACTGGTCGCCGAGCCGGTGAGGTCGAGCACCGCGAAGGCCAAGGCCACTGGTGCGATCGAGCCGCCGATCCGGTCGACCGTGCTCGCCACCACAAGCCACCGGAACGGCGCCGAGCGCAACGGGCTCAGCGCTCGACTCACCGGTCGATCTTGTCAGGTTCGGCCTCGACGCGCCTCGGTCAGCTCATGAGGAACGCGAACTGGTCGCGCTGGCGACGGGCCGCGTCACGCAAGGCAAGCTCGTCCGGACCGGCGCGCAGCACCTCGCGCGACACGCTCGGCAGGACACAGCGCGCATCGCCGAAGATCCGCCGGACGTCGTCGGCCGTGCCGCCCTGTGCGCCCACGCCTGGCGCCAGGATCGGGCCGTTCAGCTTGGACAGCTCGACGTCGGTGTCGCCGATCGTTGCCCCGACGACGAGGCCGAACGATCCGAACGGCTCCGCGCCCGCATTGCGTTCCGCGATCTCGTCGGCGACCAGCTGACCGACTGAGCGGCCGTCGACGCCGCGCGCCTGCTGCACCGCCGCGCCTTCGGGGTTCGACGTCAGCGCCAGCACGAACGCTCCCCCGCCGTGCTTGGTAGCGACGTCGAACGCCGGTTGCAGTGCACCGACACCGACATACGGCGCGACCGTGATCGCGTCGGCGGCGAGGGGCGCGGACGGATCGAGGTACGCCTCGGCGTACGCGGCCATGGTCGAGCCGATGTCGCCTCGCTTGACGTCGAGCAGAACCAGCGCGCCCGCCTCGCGCGCCTCGCCGATCGTGTGCTCGAGCACGGCAATGCCCGCCGCGCCGAAGCGCTCGAAGAACGCCGACTGCGGCTTGACGACAGCCACCTCGCCCGCGAACGCCGACACGCAGCCGAGTGCGAACCGCTCCAGCCCGTCGGCCGAATCAGGCAGGCCCCAGGCGGCGAGCAGGGACGCGTGCGGGTCGATGCCCACGCACAGCGCGCCACGCGCGTGAACCGCCGCGTCGAGCCGTTGGCCGAACGTCATGCAAGCTCCTTGGTGCGTTCGTCGGCCGGCCGGTGCGCGTAGCCGACGGCGTCTGCCAGGGAGGCGAATCCGCGTTCGACCAGCGCGTGTTCGAGCTCGGCGAGCACGCGTACCGGCGCGGACGGATCGCCGAACACCGCGGTACCCACCGATACCGCGGACGCACCGGCCAGGACGAACTGCAGCGCGTCCAGCCCGGTCTGGATGCCGCCCATGCCGAGGATCGGGACGTGCGGCAGCGCGGCGTGCACCTGCCATACGCAGCGCAGCGCCACCGGCCGGATCGCCGGCCCGGACAGCCCGCCCGTGACGCCGCCCAGCACCGGCGCCATCGTGTCGGTGTCGATCACCAGGCCGAGCAAGGTGTTGATCAGCGACAGGCCGTCGGCTCCCGCGTCGACGCATGCCCGGGCGATCGAGACGATGTCGGTGACGTCCGGCGAGAGCTTGGCGAACACCGGCACCTTGGGGTCGGCGACGCGGCGCACGGCGGCGATCACTCGCGACGACGCGAGCGGGTCACACGCGAACACCTGCCCGCGGCTCTCGACGTTCGGGCACGAGATGTTGACCTCGATCATCGACACGGCCGGGTTGCCGTACAGGCGCCGGGCCAGCGCGACGTACTCGTCGGTGTGGCCGCCGGCGATCGAGACCACGGTGCGCGCGTCGTGCGCGGCCAGCCAGACCAGGTCGTTCTCGATGAACGCGTCGATGCCCGGGCCTTGTAGCCCGATCGAGTTGAGCATGCCGCTCGCGGTCTCGGCCATCCGCGGCGTCGGCCGTCCGGACCGCGCCCGCAACATGATCGACTTGGTCACGACCGCGCCCAGCGCCGACACGTCGAAGAACTGGTTCAGCTCGCGCCCTGACGCCGCACATCCGGACGCGGTGAGCACCGGGTTCGGCAGGGTAAACGAGCCAAGCGTTGTCGTCAGGTCTGTCACTTCATCGCCTCCGCGCCCACGAGGTCTGGGGGCAGCACGCCCACGTCGTCCCAGCGCACGCGCGCCGCATCGAAAACCGGTCCGTCGACGCACGACCGCAGGAAGCGCGACTGGCCGTCGTCGCCGCGCACCGGCAGCACGCAGGTCATGCACACGCCGACGCCGCAGGCCATCGACTCCTCGACGGCGACCTGCGCCTCGATCGCGTGCTCGCGTGCGACGTCGTTGACGGCGCGCAGCATGGCCATCGGCCCGCAGGCGTACACGACCTCGGCGCCGATCCGCTTGATCGCTTCGGGCAGCACCTCGGTGACCATCCCGCGCGTGCCGGCCGTGCCGTCGTCCGTCGTCACGGTCACCGCGCCCACCGCGCGCCTGGCGGCGAGCTCGCCGAACAGCCGCGACGCTGTCGCCGCGCCGACCACGATCTCGACGTCCGAGCCGGCCTCGATCAGCTTCTGCGCAAGCGGGATCAGCGGCGCAGTGCCGTAGCCACCGCCGACCAGGACGGCAGCCATCGGATGCTTCGGCATCGGGAACGGCGTGCCGAGCGGCCCGACCAGGTCGAGCGTCGCGCCGGCCTGTTGGCGCACCAGCCACTGCGTGCCCGGCCCGTGCTCGGCGACGACGAACTGGATCGTCCCCGCGAAGTCGCCGGTGGGCGTCGCGCCGTACAAGGCGAACGCGCGGCGCAGCAGCATCGACGAGTTCGGCCCGCCGACGCCGACCGCCACGAACTGCCCGGGCGCGAATGCGGCCGCGACGCCCGGTGCCACGACCGTGAACTGGTAGTACGCGCCGACCTTCTGCACGGCGAAGATCTCGCCGAGCTCCTGCACCGGCGTCATGACGCGCCCCGCCATCCGGCGAGCTGGGCATGCAGGTCCTGCAGCGAGCGGACGCCCACCTCTCCGCGCGAGAGCTCCTCGATGCCCTGCACGGCCGCTGCCGCCGCCTGCACGGTCGTCAGACACGGGATGCCGGCGGCCACCGCCGCGGTGCGGATCTCGTAGCCGTCGATGCGCGGCCCGGAGTTGCCCCACGGCGTGTTGAGCACCAGGTCGATCTCGCCGGCCGCGATCTTCTCGACGACGTTGCCCGGTCCGTCGGAGAACTTGCCGACCACCTCGACCGGGACGCCGTTGCGGCGCAGCACCTGCGCAGTGCCGGACGTCGCGACGATCCGGAACCCCAGGTCGGACAGCCGCTTGACCGGGAAGATCGCCGCCCGCTTGTCGCGGTTGGCCACCGAAACGAACACCGTGCCCTTCACCGGCAGCGAGCCGTACGAGGCCGCCTGACTCTTCGCGAACGCCGTACCGAACACGGCGTCGAAGCCCATCACCTCGCCGGTCGACTTCATCTCCGGGCCGAGCAGCGAGTCGACGTGCGCGCCGTCGGCGCTCCGGAACCGGTGGAACGGCAGCACGGCCTCCTTGACGGCGATCGGCGCGTCGTCGGGCAGGTCGCCGCCGTCGCCGTGTCGTGGTAGCAGCCCTTCCCGTCTCAGGCCCGCGATCGTGGCCCCGAGCGCGATGCGAGCCGCCGCCTTGGCGAGCGGCACCGCGGTCGCCTTCGACACGAACGGCACGGTGCGGCTCGCCCGCGGGTTCGCCTCCAGGACGTAGAGCACGTCGCCGGCCAGCGCGTACTGGACGTTCAGCAGGCCGCGCACGCCCACCCCGGTCGCGATCGCGAGGGTCGATGAGCGCACCGCAGCGATGTCGCGCGCGCCGAGCGTGATCGGCGGCAGCGCGCACGCCGAGTCGCCGGAGTGGATGCCGGCCTCCTCGATGTGTTCCATCACGCCGCCGAGGTACAGATCGACCCCGTCGTAGAGCGCGTCGACGTCGATCTCGATCGCGTCGTCCAGGAAGTGGTCGACCAGTACGGGGTGATCCCTCGTGATATCGGTGGCTCGCGAGATGTAGTCCGACAGGTGCCCCTCGTCGTAGACGATCTCCATGCCACGGCCGCCCAGCACGTACGACGGCCGGACGAGCACCGGGTAGCCGATCCCGTCGGCGACGGCCTTCGCCTCCGCGAACGAGGTGGCGGTGCCGTGCTTGGGCGCGGGTAGGCCCGCTTCGCGCAGCACCCGGCCGAACGCTCCGCGGTGCTCAGCGAGGTCGATCGCCTCGGGCTGGGTGCCCAGTACGGCGACGCCGGCGTCCTTCAGCCGCTGGGCAAGGCCGAGCGGCGTCTGCCCGCCGAGCGTGCAGATCACGCCGGCCACCGTGCCGCTCTGCTGCTCGGCGTGTACGACCTCCATCACGTCCTCGAACGTCAACGGCTCGAAGTACAGCCGGTCGGACGTGTCGTAGTCGGTCGAGACCGTCTCGGGATTGCAGTTGATCATGACCGTCTCGTAGCCCGCGTCGCGCAGCGCCATCACGGCGTGCACGCACGAGTAGTCGAACTCGATGCCCTGCCCGATGCGGTTCGGCCCGCTGCCCAGGATGATCACCTTCGCCCGGTCGGGCTGCAGCGCTACCTCGGTCTCCTCGTCGTAGGACGAGTAGTGGTACGGCGTCGTGGCGGCGAACTCGGCCGCGCAGGTGTCGACGGCCTTGTACACCGGCCGGATCCCGGCGCGCAGCCGCAGCAGCCGAACGCCGTCCTCGCCGGCGAGCTCGGGACGCAGCGCGGCCAGCTGCCGGTCTGAGATCCCGTGCCGTTTCGCCTTGCGCAGCAGGGCCGGCGTGAGCGCCGGTGCGTCGACGAGCTCGGCCCGTAGCTCGACGAGCGACGCCACCTGATCGACGAACCA
>DASXRA010000305.1:0-6087 GCA_036506855.1 Jatrophihabitantaceae bacterium | reverse complement strand
CCGGGCGCTGCGGACGTGCTGGAGGAGTACCACTACGACGCGACGATCACCAGGCTGGACAAGGCCGGTGTCCTGTACGCGGTGCTGGGCGACTTCGCTGACGTCGAGTTGCACCCGGACGTCGTCTCGAACGAGGCGATGGGCTACATCTTCGAGGAGCTGCTGCGCAAGTTCTCGGAAATGAGCAACGAGACCGCCGGCGAGCACTACACCCCGCGCGAGGTCATCCGGCTCATGGTCGACCTGCTCTTCGCCGAGGACACCGACGCGCTCTCCCGGCCCGGCGCCGGTGCGCACCGTGTGCGACCCGGCAGCGGGCACCGGCGGCATGCTCACCATCGCCAGCAACTACCTCACCGAGCTGAACCCCAACGCCCACGTCGAGCTGTACGGGCAGGAACTCAATCCAGAGACCTGGGCGATCGCCCGCTCCGAGCTGATGATGAAGGGCGCCGACGCCGACCGGATGGTACTTGGCAACTCGTTCATCGCCGACGGCTACCCCGGAAGCCACTTCGACTACATGCTCGCCAACCCGCCCTACGGCGTGGACTGGAAGACCTACGCCGACCCGATCAAGACCGAAGCCGTCACCAAAGGGTTCAGTGGGCGGTTTGGCGCCGGGCTGCCCCGGATCAGCGACGGCTCGTTCCTGTTCCTGCAGCACATGATCAGCAAGATGAAGCCGCTCGCCGATCGCCCCGAGACGCCGTGGATCGACGGCGGCTCACGCATCGCGATCGTGCTGTCCGGCTCGCCACTGTTCTCCGGCGGCGCCTGCTCCGGTGAGTCTGAGATCCGGCGCTGGATCATCGAGAACGACTGGCTCGAAGGCATCGTCGCGCTGCCCGGTAGGACCGCGCCTTATCCAGCCGACCGATAGACTCCGGGAAGCTCGTCGCGCCGCGAGCGATGTCGCCGACCTGGTCAGGCCCCGCCACACAGCCCGACGACGCGGGCTAGACCGGACGCGTGCGGTACGGGCGGTCCGGCTCGGGAGCGCCTACAGGATGTCGGCGGGCCATATGGAGCTGACGCTGCTCACGCCGCTTTCCGCGCAGGTGTGCGGAAGACGGTTGACCGGCCGCTACGTTTCGTTGCGTGATGGACCGGTGAGGCTGTGGCTCCTCGGCGTCCGGGGCTCGACGCCGGCCCCCGGGCCGGATTTCGTCCGCTACGGCGGGCATACAGCATGCGTCGCGATCGCGGCCGACGGCCAGGATGCGCCGACTGTCGTGCTCGATGCGGGGACCGGGCTGCGCTCGCTCACCGCGTTGCTCCCGGGACCGGCCTATCGCGGCGCGATCCTGCTCAGCCACCTGCACTGGGACCACGTCCAGGGCATCCCGTTCTTCCTCGCCGGCGATCACTACCAGAGCGTCGTCGATCTCTACCTGCCGGCATAGGGCGGCCTGAGCGGTCGCGACCTGCTGGCCAAGATGATGTCGCCGCCCTGCTTCCCGATCACGCCCGAAGGGCTGCGCGGCACGTGGACGTTCAACGCCCTGCCGCCCGGGCGCATCGACATCCGCGGCTTCGGGGTGACGGCTGTCGAGGTCGCCCACAAGGGCGGGCGGACGTACGGGTTCCGCGTCGAGGACCTCTCCGGCTCGCTCGCCTACCTCCCCGATCACGCCCCGGTGCAGGGCTGCAGCGACGAGGTGCGTGCCATGATCCGCGGGGTGGACGTGCTGCTGCACGACGCCCAGTTCCTGGAGAGCGAGCGCGCGACGGCCGACCTGTTCGGCCACGCGACCGTGGACGAGGCGATCAGCCTGGCTACCGAGGCCAAGGTCGGCACACTGGTGCTGTTCCATCACGCGCCGGCGCGGACGGATGCGCAGCTCGACGCGCTCGCCTGCGAGCTGGCGGCCCCGATACCGGTGGTCCTCGCCGCGGAGGGCCAGAGCATCGACATTCCGGGCTGATTTCAGTGCAATGCCGAATAGCCATGTCATATGCGCCGGGTGGGGCTAGCCGCTTGCGAACGCCAGGATCGCTGACAATCCCGCACATATGCCGTCCTCCCTTGACAGCGCTGCTGTGCCGCGCGAAAGCTCGCAAGCAGACGGCTTTGGCAGGGAGCGTTCCATCATGGCCAGATTAGCTGCCATCGTCCCTACACGTTTGTTGCGGATCGCGCTCGCCTGCGCCGTGCTCATCGGCGCGGCGATCGCCGCCACGATCCCGGCCGGTGCCGCGCCGGCGCCGGCGCCAACCGGCATCTCGGCTGCTGCTTCGACCGACAACTCGACCCTCGGCGGCGCGGTCCCGGCAGTGCTCGTGGCGGCGGGAAGCCCGTTCGCCCTGACGGTGACCCTGACGCCCGCCGGCGCGACGTTCAACAACGACACCAAGCTCAGCCTGACGGCGTCGCTCGCGTCCGGCGCCCACCCAGGCGGCAGCCTCAGCCCGGCGTCGATCGTCATGCCGGGGGGCGTCAATTCGGCGCAGTTCAGCGTCTCGTACTCGGCGGTCGAGAACGGCGTGCAGGTGACGGTCTCCGTCGCCAAGGCGACCGGCAAGATCAGCCTAGTGACGCCGGGCACGACGGCGTCGTTCGACGTTCTCAAGACGGTCGAGATCTTCCCGTCCACAGACCCGGCGCTCGGCACCGGGCTCGGTGTCGGAGACGCCGACTGCAGTCAGGACACCACCGAATCCGAGTGCGGCGTGCTCGTGCTTCACAATGGGTTCTCCTCGCAGAACGGCGCGCTCTCGCTCGGCGCGTGCACGTCCGATCTCGGATGTACGGCCGGCAGTCAGGTCGTGCAGTTCATCGCCGACCTGGGGTCTGCCTACAGCCCGGCGGACCCGGCCACCCTGATCATCCGCTGCTCGAAGCAGCTCTGCGCAGGCAAGGGTGTCAGCAGCTACACGCTGAAGGTGAGCTTCTCGGCGACCGGGCCGCTGAACCTCGTGTCGGCACCGTGCACGTCCAAGGGTGTGGCGCTCGACGCCGCCGGCAACACGTTCTGCACCGACTACGTGCAGAGCCACCGCGACAACGCCGGTGATGTCCTGCTGTACCTGTTGTTCGTCCATGATGCGCGGGGAAGCACCTGATCATCGCTGGGGTACCGGCGGCGTGGCAACCACGCCCAAGGCGTCAAGGATCCGGTTGCTTTCGCTCAGCAGGCGCGCTGCATCTGGCTGTCCGTCGCGCGTCGCAACCTGTGCCAGACCGAGCAGGTTCAGCGCGTAGTCGAGCCGGCCGTCGCCGCCGTCGGGGCAGCGCAGCCCCTCTTCGAACGCGGCGCGGGCGTCGTCGTCGCGTCCGGCGGCAAGCAGCGCGCGACCGCGCACCCTGTGCACGGCCGCGAGCAGCGACTCGGCGTGCAGCTCCTCGGCGCGTGCCACCGCCTCGTTCGCGACCGAGATCGCACGGTCCACGTCGCCCGCGTCGGTAAGGCAGTCGGCCAGGGCTGCCTCGAGGCCGATCAGCTCGAGCGGCAATCCCAGGTCGCTGAAGCCCGCACGTGCAGCGTCGAACCGGGCGAGTGCCTCGTGGACGCGGCCCGAGCCCGCCAGCACCCGCCCCGTCTCGCGAGCCACGAGGGCCACGAGCTCGTGATCATCGGCTGCTTGGGCGGCGCGCAGCGCGGCGGCGAGCAGCGGCTCGGCCTCGGTGAACCGCCGCTGCCGGATGAGCAGCTCGGCCCGGTTGTACTGCGCGTTCGCCTCGTTGGCGGTGTCGCCGACGCGCCGGAAGATGTCCGCTGCGCGGTCGTACTGGGCCGCCGAGCGGTCCCAGTGACCGTCTTGCAGCGCGCTGATGGCGAGGTTGTTCAGGCAGTGCGCCTGCATGCGCAGGTCGCCGACCCGCTCGGAGATGGCCAGGGCGAGCTCGCCATACGGCTCGCCCTCGGCGACGCCGGCCTGGATGCACGCCAGGTGCCGGGTGTTGTATGCGTACGCCAGCGCGTCCTGGTCGCCGGAGGCGCGTGCCTCGCGGACGCCGACCTCGCTCCACCGCAGCGCCGCGCGGTGGTCGCCCTGCAGGTACTTGCCGAACGCGTAGCGCGTGGCAAGGCGCGAGCGAGCGGCGTCGGCATCCGGTCCGGCAGCGCCGGCCAGCACGCCACGCGCGTGGCTGAGCAGCCGCAGCGACGTGACGAACGCCCCCATGCGCTGGTGCAGCCCCGCTTCCTTGAGCATCAGCGCAGCAAGGCCGACCGGGTTCCCACGCCGGTACGGGCGTGCCCGCCGATAGGCGACGACAGCATCCCGCGAGAAGCCCGCGATGTCGCGGACGTCTCCCAGCGCCTCGTGCATCGCGCCGACCTCGTCAGGTGGAGCACCGGACGCACGCCCGGACTCGATCGCCCTCTCGAGGAATCCGATCGCGGCGGTGTATGCGTACTGGCCCTGCGCGCGCAGCCCCGCCATCCGGGAGTACCTCCATGCCCGTTCCATATCGCCCGCATGGAAGAAGTGCATCGACAGCCGCTCGCAAACCTCCTCGAGGTCCGGCGCCGTCGACTCGATGACGCGCCCCGCGTAGTCGTGCATGCGCCGCCGCAGGCTGTAGGGGAGCCCGGCGTAGGCCGCGTCGCGAATCAGGGCATGGCGGAACCGCCACATGCCGGCGCCGTCCGGGTGGACGAACTCGGCGAGCCGGTGCAGGTCCGCGTCGACCGGGCTTGCGCTCGCGGCGAGCATGTCGCGCAGCAGCGCCTCGGCGAAGCGCACGCCGAGCACGGCCGCGCAGCGCAGCACCGTGCGGTCGCTCGGGTCGAGGTGGTCGACCTCGGCGGTGAGGACGGCCTCGACCGAGTCGGGGAGGTCGGCCTCGCTCCCCGATCGCAGGGCAGCTGTCACGAGGGCGCGCAGAAACAGAGGATTGCCGCCGGCCTTGGCCGCGATCGCGTTCATCGCGTGGGCGCTCAGCGGTGCGGCATGAGTCGCCGCATCCAGCAGGCTCAGCGCGGCAGCCGCGTCGATGGGCGCCAGGGGGAGCCGGTGGTAGTGGGTGCCGCTTCCCGCGGGCACGAAGCCGGTCGGCATGTCGTGCCGCGTCGCGAGCACGACCCACGGCTTGTCGTCGAGACCGGCCTCGACGGCGCGCAGCAGTTCGGCCGACGCATCGTCCATCAGCTGGGTGTTCTCGAAAACGAGCAGCGTCGGCGTCGGCAGCACCACCTGCAGGAACTCGACCAGCACCTCGGCCATCCGCGCACGGCGAAACCGATCGTCGAGCTCGGCGGTCTCGCTCGTCGCGCCGACGTCGACGTCGAGGACGATCCCGAGCAGCGGCAGCCACGGCAGCAGCTGCGGGGCGTTGGTCGCGACGCGATACCTGAGCCGCTGCGCGGTCGCCTCACCGCTGGTCGCAGCGCCGACGCCGAGCAGCCCACGCAGCAGTGTGCGGAACGGGACGTACGGAGTCCTCGAGTCGTACGAGCCGCTCGGCCCGCTGACCACCACCACGTCGGCCGAGTTATGCACGACCTCCAGCACCAGCCGGGACTTGCCCATTCCGGGCTCGCCGATCACCTCGACGAGCGAACCCTGCCCAATCCTCGCGGCGTCGAGCGCTCGGCGCAGCGTGGCCATCTCGGGATCGCGTCCGACGAACGTATCGTCGGCAAGGGCAGCCTCCGCAGTCTCACCCACCGGTGGCCCGATCGACACGGCGTGGATCGGCTGCGCCTTGCCCTTCACCATGAACGGCTCGACATCGCCCGTCACGAACACGGTGCGCGAGCGCGACATCACCTCACGGGTGGCCAGCACCTCGCCGGGCTCGGCATGCGCCATGACCCGTGCTGCCGTGTTGATCGCGTCACCCTTGATCGAGTACGTCCGGCGGAACGCGGGGCCGAAGTCGCCGGCGAACACCCGTCCGTGGTTGACCCCGGCGCGCAATGGCAGCCGCCCGCGGCGCCTGACGGCCAGTTGCACCGCGCGCAGCAGCCGGTCGTCGTCGCCGCCGCTGCTCCGCGGGGCGCCCGCGGCGAGCATGATCTTGCCGCCGTCGCGGTTGATGTCGCTCTCGAGGAAGGACACGTCATGCGCGGCACAGGCTTCCTGGACGTTGCGCAGGCACTCGTCGAGGGCCTCGACGGCGGCAGTCGGGCCGCCGGT